>JAOZNO010000058.1 GCA_029933755.1 Bacteroidales bacterium
TGTTTTAGTATAATTTGTATTAAGCTTACTATTGTTGTTGTTGTTGTTGTTATTTGCAGGAATAAACCTACTACTCTTTTCAATTTCAAGCTTATAATCTCTGAATGCCCTGTAAATTGCTGATGCAATAATTGATTGTCCATAATCAGTTGATAAGTATTTTTCTTCAGATGAATTACTTATGAAACCTGTTTCGACTAATATTGCAGGCATTGTAGCATTCCAAAGTACTACCAGACCGGCTTGTTTTACTCCCCTGTCTTTTCTTCCAGCCCTGGTTCTAAATTGATTTTGCACTTTTTGTGCGAGCATAAGACTTTGTTCTAAATGTGCATTTTGCAATAAAGATAAAGTAATGTATGATTCAGGTGAGTTAGGGTTAAAGCCTTTGTAATTTTTTTGATATCCTTTTTCTTTTAAAATAACTGAATTTTCACGTTGGGCAATTTCTAAATTTTCTTCACTTTTATGAACACCCATAACATAAGTTGATGTGCCTGTTGGTTTTGAGTTTGCCAAAGAGTTTACATGAACGGAAATAAAAACTTGTGCATTATTTGCATTTGCTATTTCGGCTCTTTTAAATAGTTCAATAAAAACATCCGTTTTTCGAGTGTAAATTACTTTAACCCCTTTTAAATTGCTTGTAATATAGCTACCTAGTTTTAAGGCAATTGAAAGAGCAATGTCTTTTTCATAAGCTTTTTTACCAACTGCTCCGGGATCTTTACCTCCATGACCAGCATCTATAACAACCGTATTTATTTTATACTGTGCATTTACAAAATTTGGTGTAAAAAATAAAAATATTATTAAAGTTGTAAACCCGTGATATTTAAGTAAGTATTTAATAAAAACATGCATTTGATAATCTTTTCATTTAAAAAACGTTAAATTTAACATCTAAATCTACAGTATTGTATTATTTTCGCAAATTTTCTGTTAGTTTTGGTATTTAAACTAATTAAGGCATTACAAATATAGTATTTAGAAAATTGTCTAAGAAACCAACCATAAAATTTTTATTTACTGTAATCTTTTTTGTTGCAATACAAAACGTTATTGCCCAAGAGGATATTGTGAAAAATGATAATCTGAAAACCAAGCAGGATTCGGTTGTGGTTGATTCTACAAAATTAGCTAGTCCAAATCCTGGAGGAATTAAATCAGCTATTACGTATTCTGCAAAAGATTCCATGATGATTTCCATGAAAACCAAGATGATTTATTCATATGGTGATGCAAATTTGGAAATGGATGAAATGAAGTTAAATGCGGGTTACATAAAAGTGGATATGGATTCTGATTATATATTTGCCAGACCTCAACTTGATGATGATAATAAGGAAACGGGGACACCCAAATTTCAACAGGGTTCTGATAATTATGATGTGGACTCGATGAAATATAATTTTGAAACAAAAAAAGGTATTATTTTTGGTGTCATTACTGAGCAGGCTGGTGGATATTTGCATGGTACTAAAACAAAAATACAGCCAAATAAGGAAGTGCATATTTTTAATGGAAAATTTACCACCTGTGATGCAAAACACCCACATTTTTATATTGAATTAACCAAAGCTAAAGTAATTCCTGAGAAAAGAATTGTAACCGGGCCCTTTTATTTTGTACTTGCAGATATACCTATACCTATTGGTTTACCATTTGGACTTTTTCCAAATCAAAAAGAAAACCAATCAGGAGTAATTATGCCTACCTATGGTGAAGAGGAACGAAGAGGGTTTTTTATTAAAGATGGTGGTTACTATTGGGCAGTAAACGATTATGTAGATATGGCATTTACCGGAGAAACGTTTACTAATGGAAGCTGGGGGCTTAGTTTGAGGTCACAATATAAAAAAAGATACAGGTATGGAGGCAATTTTAGTTTAAACTATCAAAACCTTGTCACATCTGAGCCTGATCTTCCGGATTATTCACAAAGTACGCAATTTAGAGTTGTGGTTAATTACAGAAGAGACCAAAAAGCGAATCCTACATCTACATTTAATACTGCATTAAATTTTAGTTCTTCAAAGTATAATCAGTATAACTCTTACAACCCTAATGATTTTGCTAATAACAATACTAGTTCCAGTATTGCATATACCAAAACCTGGCCTGGTAAACCATTTAATTTTTCTGCAAATGCTTCTATGAATCAAAACCTAACACAAAAGAATCTTAGTATGCAAATACCAACTCTTACTTTTAATGTAAACAAGCAGTTTCCATTTAAAAAGAAAATCCCTATGGGTAAGCAGAAATGGTACGAGAAGGTGAGTGTTGGTTTTAATTCAAATCTGAAAAATAATTTAAATATTGGAGATTCTTTGTTGTTTGAAGAGGAGGCATTGGAACAAATGGAAAATGGTTTTCAATATTCAGTTCCTGTAAGTGTAAGTACAAAAATATTAAAACACATCATTTTTTCACCTTCTTTTAACTATAAAGGAAGGGTATATTCAACATTTTTAGAACAAAGATGGGAGGATGATTTAATCGTTGGTGAGGATACTATTCAAGAAGCCGGTTTTTATACTGATACAATTCGGGGAGTAAATCATTTAGCTGATTTTAGCGCTTCTGGTTCATTTAGTACCACTTTGTATGGAATAAAAGAATTTGAAAAGGGGAAAGTTGCAGCTTTTCGTCATGTGATAAAGCCTTCAGCATCTATAAGTTTTCGACCGGATTTTGGCAAAGATTTTTGGGGCTATTATAAAACTGATTCTACCAGATATGTATATGATACAGATTCGTCATTAATTTATGACCAAACATATTCTGTGTATGCAAATGGTATTTTTGGAGCACCAGCAGCAGGAGAATCAGGTGTGATAAGTATGAATCTGGCGAATAATTTTGAAATGAAAGTACATTCAAAGGATACATCTGAGAAATTTAAAAAGATTGTACTTCTTGAAAACTTAAGGTTTGGAACCAGTTACAATATTGCTGCTGATAGTTTAAATTGGGCACCTGTAGGGATTGCTGCTACAACAAAGCTTTTTAAAAAATTAAGTATTCAATATACCGGTACAATGGATGTTTATAAAAGAGGTGCAACAGGGGGATATATTAATGAAACCTATATTCAAAGTGGTACTGGTATTGGACATCTTTCTCGAAGCAATATTTCGATGAGTGGACAAATAAATTCCGAAATGTTCCAAAAAAAATCCGATAATGAGGAAAGTGAGGGCAAAAAAACTGGAAAGAGTGAACAAAAAGGGAAAAGTGGGTTTGGTATGGACGGGGCTGACCATAATGAATCTGATTTGGATGATAAAAATGATAATTCAGAGAATGATTATAATTTTAGTGCACCCTGGAATGTTAGTATTCGATACAGTTTTAATTATAATTCAAGATATGATGTTAATATACAGGATTTCAGACCTGTGTACACTCAGACATTAAATACAACAGGACGTTTAAAGCTTAATAAAAAGTGGCAAATTGGTGCTCGGTTTGATTACGATATTCAGAAAAAAGAACTTGCATATTGGTCTATGAATTTCCATAGAGATCTGCATTGTTGGGAAATGAGCTTTAATTTTGTTCCTTTTGGGACATATCAAAGTTTCATGTTCAGGATAAATATAAAGTCATCAATTTTTCAAGGAATTGAATGGAAGAAACAAAATAGCTGGCGTGATAATATTGATTTTGGTGATTTGTAATTTGTTTACTTAGTGTTACTAAAAAAACTACTTTTAGCCTGATTCATGTAGAAATTTGTGTTAAGGTGCTTGTATTAAAATATGAAGTTTAAATTATATTCAGATTTTGAACCAACCGGTGACCAACCAGAAGCTATAAAACAGCTAATTAATGGTGTGGATGAGAAGAGTGCGTTTCAAATATTGCAAGGGGTTACCGGTTCAGGAAAAACATTTACCATTGCCAATGTTATTGAAAAACTAAACAGGCCAGTGTTAGTACTTAGTCATAATAAAACTTTGGCTGCACAACTATATGGCGAGTTTAAACAGTTTTTTCCAGAAAATGCAGTTGAGTATTTTGTTTCATATTATGATTATTACCAGCCTGAAGCCTATCTTCCGGCTAGTAATACGTATATTGAAAAAGACTTAAGTATTAATGATGAAATAGAAAAACTTCGTTTAAGTACTACATCATCTTTGTTGTCGGGGCGTAAAGATGTTATTGTTGTTTCTTCTGTTTCATGTCTGTATGGAATTGGTAACCCTGATGATTTTCACAAAAGTGTAATACATGTAGAAGCTGGACAAAAGATCGTCAGAAATAAATTTTTAAGGGATTTGGTTACCGCTTTGTATTCTCGTGATGAAATTAGTTTTGATAGGGGAAAGTTCAGAGTGAAAGGTGATACCGTTGATGTTTTTCTTGCATATGGAGATTTAGCTTATCGCTTTATTTTCTGGGGAGATGAAATTGAAGGAATAGAGTCATTTGATCCAGTAAATGGGCATGTTATTGAGAAACTAAGCGAAGTGTTAATTTATCCTGCAAATATCTTTATTACTACAAAAGAACGAATGCAGTCAGCTGTTAGTGAAATACAGGATGATTTGTTTCAGCAAATTCAATTCTTTAAAGACACAGACAGACCTTTAGAAGCAAAACGTATTGAAGACCGGGTTACATTTGATATTGAGATGATAAAAGAGTTAGGTCATTGTCCTGGCATTGAAAATTATTCACGGTATTTTGATGGTCGGGATGCCGGAACAAGGCCATTTTGCTTATTAGATTTTTTTCCAAAGAATTATTTAACGGTTATTGATGAAAGTCATGTGAGCTTGCCGCAAGTAAGGGCTATGTATGGTGGCGATCATTCCCGAAAGTCAAACCTTGTAGAATATGGTTTTAGGTTGCCTGCTGCTATTGATAATCGGCCTTTAAAATTTGAAGAGTTTGAGGCAATAACAAATCAAACTATATACTTAAGTGCAACTCCGGCAGATTATGAGTTGAAAAAATGTGAAGGAGTTATTGTAGAACAGGTAATTCGCCCAACAGGCTTGCTTGATCCTCCTATAGAAGTACGTCCAAGTTTAAATCAGATTGACGACTTAATTAGTGAAATTAATGAACGTGTTGAAAAAGATGAACGTATTTTAGTTACTACACTTACCAAAAGAATGGCTGAAGAACTAACTACATATTTGACCAGGATAAATATACGTTGCCGGTATATACATTCAGATGTTGATACTTTGGAGCGTGTTGAAATTATGGAAAATCTCAGGAAAGGAACTTTTGATGTGTTGATTGGAGTAAACTTGCTGAGAGAAGGTTTGGATTTGCCGGAGGTTTCTCTGGTTGCTATTATTGATGCTGATAAAGAGGGCTTTTTACGGTCAGAAAAATCATTGACACAAACGGCCGGTAGAGCTGCCCGAAACCTAAATGGGAAAGTAATTATGTATGCTGATAAAATGACAGGTTCTATGCAGCGTACGATTGATGCAACAGAACGAAGACGTGAAAAACAATTAAAATATAATCAGGAACATAATATTACACCAACACAAATTAAAAAGGCCAGAACTTCGATATTGGGCGGTAGTACTTCTACTAAAACAGAAAAAAATATGTACTTTAATGATACGATCCCCAGTATTGCTGCTGATCCTGTTGTGCAATACATGAATGAAGATGCGCTTACAAAAGCAATTGAAAAGACTAAAAAGTCAATGAGGAAAGCAGCAAAAGAGCTTGATTTTATTGAGGCAGCCCGTCTGCGTGACGAAATGTATGAATTACAAAAAATATTGGATGGTAAAAAGTCATAAAACTATTAATTTTGCGTTTTCTATTATAATTACTAAAGTTTCGCACTAGATAAAATTAAGATGAATGATCTATTATACAATTATTTATATCGATTTAAATTCTTTGCGTAGCTTTGTGGGGGCTTTGCGCTTCTTTGCGGAATAGCTATTACGCAGAGTTTCACAAAGAATACGCAAAGATACACAAAGAACATTTTACATAAAAACGGATGTTTCAAAACCTTAGTTAGCAGGAGTATATGACGGTATGCATGTCTGTAAATCATTAAATACTAAAGACATAAACATACATGTGAAACAACAGTAATTATTCATATCCAATAATGCAGAAAAAAATTAACATGTAACAATTTAATTATATGAATTTAAAAGCCCCAATTCTTTATTTAAGTATATTATTTAGCCTAACAAATATATCTGCTCAAATTAGTCATGGAGGAAAACCATTATCTTTTGAACATAAAGGTTTAAAATCTATTTCTGTTTTCAACACACCTTTGCATAATTATCAACAAATGCTTAGGGAGGACGAAGATAATAAAGGTAATACAAAACCTTTTCGTTACGGGAAGGTGCATGATGTAGAGTTAAGTCCTGAAAATAGTGGTGTTTGGCAACAATTAGCTTCTGGTGAAAAAGTGTGGCAACTTAAGATTCAATCAAAAGATGCTTTTGCAATCGGACTAATTTTTAATAAGTTTAAGCTAAGTAGAGGTGTTAAATTATTTATGTACTCACCAGACAAAAAGCAACTAATAGGTTCATTTACTCAAAATAATAATAAGAAAAATGGTTGGTTTTCTACCATTCCTCTTTCGGGAGAAGTGATAATACTTGAGCTAAATGTACCGAAAGATCAATTTTATGGTGAAATACAGTTATCTGGTATTGTACATGATTATAAAAATGCATTTGGACTAAAGGGCTATGGCTCTTCTGGTTCATGCAATGTTAATGTTAATTGTACAGAAGGCGATGATTGGCAGAATGAAAAAAAATCTGTTGTTAAATATACCTATAATGGATACGTTTGCACAGGAGCACTAATCAATAATGCAGCCGAAGATGATACGCCTTATTTATTAACTGCGAATCATTGTATTGGTTCAAGTTCTGAAGCAGCCAGTGCAGTATTTTGGTTTAATTACGAAAGTGAAAATTGCATTGCTACAGGTAACCCAAGCTATCAATCTATTTCTTCATCAAGTTTGATTGCTACAGGAGGAAGTTTAGATTTTAGCCTTTTAGAGTTAAGTGTTGAACCACCTTTAGATTATGATGTGTATTATTCAGGCTGGAATCGTTCTACAAATCCAGCTAGTAAAACAGTATGTATTCATCATCCCAGTGGTGATATAAAGAAAATCACATTGGATTATGATCCTCCTTCAACAGGTGATTATGGTTCTGGTTTAATTACTAATTCACATTGGCAAATACACGAATGGGATGTTGGAACAACAGAGGGGGGCTCATCAGGATCACCTTTATATGATGAAAACCACAGAATTGTTGGCGATTTAACAGGTGGTGATGCAAGTTGTTCTTACAATTATGATGATTTTTATTCAAAATTTGATATGAGCTGGGATTATTATTCAGAATCGAGCAAGCAATTAAAGGCATGGTTGGATCCAAATAATACAGGGGTAATGTTTCTTGATGGGTTCGATCCGAATGCTCCATTATTGGGCGCAGACGCAAAAATTGAAAAGGTGAATGATCCAAATGGAGCTTATTGTATAGAAAATGAGGTGGTTCCAAGTGTTGATTTAATAAACAAAGGAATTGTTGATTTAACAAGTGTAACAATTAGTTACCAAGTTAACGGAGGAACTATTGTTTCGATGAACTGGACAGGTAATTTAATAACAAATGAATCTGAAACCATTTTATTAAACCCAGTATCACTTACATCCGGTAAAGGTAGCTTTAAAGTTTATACATCATTACCTAATGGAATGGAGGATGAGAAAAAAATAAATGATACAATAGTTTCAAATTTTGATGGACAATCAATAAACGATAATTTTACGATTCTGGGAGATCATGAAATATGTGCAAATTTAGAATCAGCCAATTATTATACAACTGAATTGGGAGAATATAGTTGGGATGTATTAGACGGGGAGCTTATTTCTGGTGAAGGCACAAATAGTATAAATGTTGATTGGGAAGAATGGGGACAACGTGAGGTGGTGTTGACAGTAACAAATTTTTGTGGTGAATATAATTCTGAGACACTTGTCGTAAACCCATCTGAATTAAGTCTTTTGTTAGAAATTGCATCGTCTGATAATGTAACAATATGGGGTTTGATTGATAATTTAGGTGATACGGTTCTACAAGGTAGTGTTGAGCCTTCTTCAGATATTACTGAAATACCAATTTGTGTAAGTGTTGGTACATATACTTTTATTATTTTCAGTGAGGAGGATTGTTCTACTTGTTATTACCAGTTATTTAATCCATATGCACGTATTGTGATTCAAGAGGGAAGTTTCTCATCACAAATACAAACAAATGACCTTAGTTTGTATCCTGACAATAATTATATTCAGTTTAATTTATATCCAAACCCATCAAGTGATTTTATTAATATTGAAGCGAATTACAGTGGAGCTTATGATAATGCAATTTATTCAATTTACAATCTGGGTGGTGGTTTAGTAAGACCAGAAGAGCCATTGGATGGGAGAACGACAATAAATATTTCAGAGTTGAGGAAAGGCTACTATATTTTGAAAATTACTTCAGATTACGGAAAGTTTAGCCAAAAATTCTTAAAACCTTAGAAGAGATTTGTTAAATTTACTATCTTTACATTAATTAGTGTTCGTCTCGTATGTTTCACTTTTTAGTTTTTTTTGTATGTTGAACTTATTTTAAGATTGGTAGAAGTTGGCAGTAAACAGTCCACAGTATGCAGTAGCTCTGCAAAGTCTGCTTACTGAGAACTGAAGACTGTTCACACTTCAAAATAGTAAAACGCATAAACAATACATAAACGCTGACTTTATGGACACACTCTAATTAGAATTCGTCAATATTGTTCATTTATTAAACAGTATACAGTTTTTAGTACACAGAAAATAGACTGAAATACAATAAGTTACCGTTTGAATACTGTGAACTGCCAGCTTTTAATAAACGGGAAAAAGTCCCAAAGTGGGCGAAATCAAATAGCCCTGTGCGAAGCGTAGGGGTGTAAATCAGTAAGTTACAAAAGCCCTGAAAGGGCGCAAGCTAAATCGTTAAACATTATGGACAGATACTTGTGAAAAAAGTAGTTTCCTTATTAACAATAATTAATAAAAACAAATAAAATGTTGAAGAAAGTTTTAATTATAGTTGCTGTTATAATATTGGTATTTGTAGGATATTTAGCTTATTCAGGTTTCTTTGCCAGTGTTAATATTACGGAAGGAGATGTTGGCCCTTATAAGTTTGTTGGAAAGGAATATGTTGGAGATTATCGTTTTTCTGGTGAGCATCAGGATTCAATATATAAAGATTTAACTGCAAGAGGACTTGAGTTGACTGAGGGTTTTGGAATATACCGTGATAATCCTGATGAAGTTGCTACTGAAAATTTACGTAGTATGGTGGGTCGTGTTTTGCCGGAAAAGTATAATGATAGGATTCCTGAACTTGAACGTGAGGGATATATTATTCAGGATATGGGCAAAACAAAAAGTGTAATTGTAGCGTTTCCGTTTCGAAACAGCTTATCAATATTGGCTTCGGTTCTAAAGGTTTATCCAAAACTTAATGTTTACTTTACTGAAAAAGGCTACGAAGATGTTCCGTCTCTTGAAATTTACACTGAGGATGAAATTATTATTTCGATGGAAATAATAAAGGAATAGATTTTTTTACTTAATATAAATGGCTGTTCAGTTTTTGAACAGCTTTTTTTATGTCAGCAAAACAAAAAATATTAATAGCCCTAAGTGGTGGTGTAGATAGTTCAGTTGCTGCTATTATGCTAAAAGAGCAGGGATATGAACTGATTGGTGTTACTTTGAGGGTTTATCAGTCAAGATTTCGTTCTGATCCTTTAGAACAAAGCATTAATGATGCTATAATATTAGCAACTAAATTGGATATTCCTCATTATGTAATTGATGTGTATGATGATTTTGAAAATACCATTATTCATAATTTTATTGATGAATATCAAAATGGGCGAACTCCAAATCCTTGTGCTTTATGTAATTACCAAATAAAGTGGAAGTATCTTATTAATTTGGCTGATGAGTTTGCTTGTGATTATATTGCAACAGGACATTATGCTCAAATAAAGGAGTTAAATGGAAGATATTATATTTCTAAAGGACTTGATGGAGTTAAAGATCAAAGCTATTTTTTGTGGCGTTTAGACCAAGATTATTTGAAAAGGACAATGTTTCCTTTGGGTAGTTATTCAAAATCTGAGATTAAGGAAATTGCAGAACAAAAAGGGTTTATGACGATTGCTAAAAAGAAAGAAAGCTATGATGTTTGCTTTATTCCAGAGGGTGATTACCGTAACTTTATAAAACAAAGTGGACAATTAATAACAAATAAACTTCAAAAAGGAAACTTTGTTTCAATAGAAGGGGAGGTTTTAGGAGCGCATACAGGTATTCAGAATTACACAATAGGCCAGCGAAAAGGGCTTGGCGTAGAATCAAATGACCCACTTTATGTAATAAAAATTGATGTTGAGCAAAATCAAATTGTGTTGGGTAGCAAAAACAACTTGCAGAGTAGTGTTATTTACTTAGATGATTATAATTTCAGTAAATATGAAAATATCCCTAAAGGAATGCTTATTAAAACAAAAATCAGGTATAAAAGTTTAGAAATTGATAGTCAAATAAGCTTTGAAAGTGCTAAGCTTATTGTACAGCTTTCTTCACCTGTTTCAGCAATAACACCTGGGCAGTCAGTAGTTTTTTACGAAGGTAATGATTTAATTGGTGGCGGTGTAATTTGCTAGGAATCATAATAAATAACTAAAGTTTCGCATTAGATAAAATTGAGATTAATTATCTATTATACAACTATTTACATCTGCTTAAATTCTTTGAGTAGCTTTGTGGAGCCTTTGCGCTTCTTTGCGAACGGCAAAGCCCTCAACGCAGTTAAATAGCTATTACACAGAGTTTCACAAAGAATACGCAAAGATACACAAAGAACGTTTTGCATAAAAATGGATATATTAAAAGCTTAGTTGTCAG
>JAOZNO010000720.1 GCA_029933755.1 Bacteroidales bacterium
AGTTTGAGTAATCAGGTTAATCTTTAAGCGATTTTAATCGCTAAAAGCTTGGTTACAGTATACTTTTTAGCGGTTTTTATCCGCTTAAAAGTTAATATGCCACCGGAAACATCAGGCTTGACTTGACACTAGTTTCCTAATTGTCTTATCATTTCCTTCATTTCAGGGAAATAGTGTAACATTACTTCAAGTCCTACTCCTAAAACAGCTATGAATATTAGGATAGTGAATATAAGGTTAATCCCTGATCGTCGATTTGCCTTTTTAATACTTTTAAGAATTTTCTGTTCTGTTTCATCTACCGTTTGAATATCTTCTTTAAGCTGAACCTGAACCTGGTTTAATTGTTTTGCAGCATTTTCAAGATTTTGCAAACGTGTTGGAAAATCAACTTCCTGAATCTCCTGATTTAGGGTAGCAGATGACTTTGCTAAATCCATATAACCATCCATTAACTTACTTACATCTGCAACTTGCTGACCGTGTTTTGATGTAAGTGCACTAATTTGCTCATCATTTTTCTTTATGGTAAGTTCGATTAAATCAGTATTTGACTGTTGATTCTTTACTGTTTCGTTATGGTAATCAGTAAATATTTTTCTTATTTCTTCAGCCTGATTTTTATAGTTTTCTGAAAGTTCTTCTATTTTTTGTTCAGCATTTTTCCCTGATTTATCAAGAAGTTCATCTACTTTGTTTTGAACAAATTCAATATGACTGCTGTATTTACCTTGTACTTCACGTATTGCTTTTATTACTTCAGTAGCTGTTGTGCCTGCTTTATCAATTTGTGCAACCGCAGTATCTAAGCTTGATAGTTCATCCTGAATTTTAATCAGTTCTTTATTAATTTTATCGTTCATAACTTAAATTGTTATATTGTTATATTGTCATTTTACGCTGTCATTGATTGTCATTCGCTTTGCTGTCATTAATTGTCATTATAGCATTCGTTTATTTGGTTATCTGTTTATTTGTGGATTTGTTAATTTGATACTTTCAAATCACTAAATCCTCAAATCACCAATGACCACCTAATGACTATCAATTACTAATGACTAATTACTACATCAGACGTAACAAGTTTATTATTAAAGTCTTTCAGCCATGTATAGTGCAGCCTAAGCCATACTATTTCTTCATATTGTTCTTTCAAATCAATCCTGTTTTGATATAAATAAGCAAGAAAAAGCTTAATTTCAATTAAATAATTATCGTAACTAAAATCATTTTTTTGTCGCATTCTTATAAAACCTCTTGAAATTTGGTCAAGTGCAAAATCAATATTTTCTTCATTATTCTCACCACTCATTAACTCAGCAAAAGCATTTAATAATAGCGATAAATAATTCTCAGGATGATTATTAGCAATTTGTTTCGTTGAATTTCTTAAATGCAACCAGTTATCTTCCGATTGTCCAATATTAAATATATAGTTGTTAATGGTTTCAAAAGTTTGATTTTTTTGATGCAATGCTTCTGTATCAACTATTGATGAAAATTTCTGATTCGCATATTTTGTTGTGAAGTAATTTGAAAAATATTCATCAAGCTCAGGAAACAACATTGCTTGTTTTTTAGAAACATCCAGCTTATCAAGTATTTGAGCTAATATATTTGTTGAATTAATTCGCTCAGCTATAATATAGTCATAAACAAAATTTACCTGGGCTTGTATTGCTTTTTCAATTACATTTCCATTTAATTTTGTATTTTCCTTTTTAATTTCTTCGTATTTGTCGTTTAAAATAAACCGTTGAATAATTTTGTTCTGGTTTAATACATATAATTCCTGACTTTTCTTTTTAAGTTTAACATTAAAATGATATTCTACCGGATCAATGTTAAACTCTTCAATTATACCTAATTTGCTTAAACGATAAAGAGCTAGAAAACTTTCGTTTTTTTGCCTAATTCTATAATATAAATCACTAATTTCTTTCTCAATATTAATTTTACTTGATTTAATTCCAATATAGTTTATCTCATTTAACTGTTTTGAAAACTCGGTAAAAGAGCTTGTTTCATTATAAATTTTTGAAATTAGCTTTTTAGTAAATGTTTCTGATACATTTTTTTGTAAGAAGCTAGCAATTTTTTCAATTGCCATATTGTTAAATGGAATTATAATATCAGATTGCTCTTTTGTTTTCATTGATTCAAGCAAATCCGCAATTCCTTTATTTTGAGTGACTTTTCTGGCCTGATTTAGACAATTTATGGTGTTATTACCAGGACATCGTTTTTTAATTTCTTCAAGTATAAACAGAAGATACTTTTCACTTATTTTTTTATCAAATGATGACTCTCCAATGTGAATGCTTTTTTTATTTAAATCAATATACCCATACGTATTATCACCCAGATTTGTATACAATCTTGTAGGTTTATCATCGGGTTGAAATTTAAAGTCAATATCGATATTAAATTCATTGTAAAATGATTCAAGAATAATATTCAGATAAGATTCATCGGTAATGTTCTCATTTAGTAATTCGGATATAACTGCACTTTCTTTCTTTTTTCCTTTATAACTTCTTAATAAAGCTTCAAGTGCAAAATATTTATCAACTTCAATTTTCTCCCACTGGTAATAATTTTTCAATAATGAACCTTTTGGGATTTGTATTAATTGCTTATCAACAAGCACTGTGCATGTTGTTTCCTTTCCATCACGACCCGCTCTGTAGCTTTGTTGAATAAAGCTTTCAACCGAATCAGGCATATTAAAATAAATAATATTCCTTATATCAGGTTTGTTTATACCTATTCCAAAGGATTTTGTCGCAATTAAGATATCAACTTTATTATTAAGGAATTCTTGATGGTACTTTTCTGATTGTTCTGCTAAACTAACAGT
>JAOZNO010000721.1 GCA_029933755.1 Bacteroidales bacterium
TGAGCTTAAAAATAGTGATTTTTATTTAGAGTTTTTCCAAAATTTGACAAATAAACACTAAGCACAAGATTTATTTGCTAATCACATAGAAAAGTATCATTAACCTTAGGAAATTTCCTAGCATTAAAATAATTGTAATGCCACCACTCACTTCTTATTGCGGTAAAATTACATGATTGCATTAACTCTTTTAAAAAAAGTCTATTTTTTAAAATCGTGTCTGAAAAAAATTGATAATTATGATTTGATTTTGGACTTAATTCATCAAACTCAGTTCCCATATTCAGGTCAGTCCCATTTTTATCAACAATGCTAAGGTCAACTGCTGAACCCCGATTATGAACAGAGCCACCTATGGAATCAGCAACATATCCGGGCACAGGAAATTTCTTAAACATTATAGCCTGAACAGAAAAAGGACGGTAACAATCAAATAGTTTCAGACTCATCTGTTTTTGTTTCAGGATTGTTTGCACTTTACTAAGTGCTTTGGCCACTTCATAGCGCAAAAAACATTTATTACAAGGGTACAAACGTACACCTGTGAAATTATCTTCACTGGCATAGGCAATCTCAACATCTAATTCTGGTATTAAACTTTTTACATTCACAAAAGCATCATCCGGAAAGTCCAAATAGATTACATCCAGCAACTTATCTGATTTCAAAGATGTACCATACAAGACACTCTCTATTTTAATATCCTCATTATGTACTATCTGTTCTTTTTTATTCGGGAAATAACCCGTTAGTTCTCCTTCAAATTCTATTTTTGCATGCTGAGAGTTTAATTTTACACACTGCCAATTCCCTTCAAAAAAGAACTCACGAATTATCTTTTTTTTAACATTATCGCTTATCAATTGATACAAACTAAAAAAACCATCATCATAAATACGAAAACTATATTGAATGGTTTTTAAATCATCCTTCCTCATATGTAATGCATTTACACTAAATAAATTACTGTCAGATAAACTTTTAATAAACTCTCTGTTTAGATATAGTGCATTTTTTTTATATGGTTTTCTGGGGCGAAATATTTCAAAGTTTATTTTCAGCTTACTTTTTACTGAAAGCTTTATTTGAGGACTAAATACTTCTTTTTGATGCTCAATAGTTTTCAGAAATCTAAAAATGGTGTTTCCGCTCCAGCCTTCAACCAAATGTTCATTTTCAGTTTTTAAAAATAACATTCGTAATGAAAATACTTCTCTATTTAGTTCAATTCTTTCACCTACTTTATACTTCCCAATTAGCTTATCATTAATATATAATTTAAAAAAATACTGCTGTGGCAAATTACTTCTTAGCTTATTGGAAAGCTTAATATTTCTAACATAAAAAGGTATGTTTGTTCTAAACTGAAAAACATCTCCTGATGAAATCCTCTTTTTTGCATTGTTAAAGAACGAAATTTCCTGATACTCTTTTTTGCTTGCATCTACAGAAAACTCATAATTCTGTGGCAAATTTAATAGCATTAGACTTTTTTCAAAAGTATTTCCTGTTTTGGGTTGTTGATTTTGAGAACAAGAGATTAGTATAACACTAAAAATGATAATTAAATGGATTTTTACAAACATTAGGTAATTCATTAAGCTAAAAATTTTAAATTTAAAAAAATATATTTTATCTTAGCTAAGATTCTCAAAAATGAGAACATTTTTTTAATTTACAGCAAATTATATATATAAGATGAAAATAAAATGGGAATGGTTAATAATCGCTTTTCTTGTAGTGATACTGCTTGCAGGAGGATTGTTTTTTATCAATAAAGATAAAAAAAAGAAAGAAGCAGAAAAGCAAGAACAGAGTAAGCCAGAAGTAGTTAAGCTAGAAACAGAGCAGGATAAAATACTTAAAAAATATGAAAAACTTGAATTAGCCTATAATAGTACCATTAATGACATTGAGGGTGTAGTTTCTGATGATAATATAAATTTAGATATTTTAAAGGAGAACCTCACTCAAATTCTTATCAGTATTAGAGAAGAAAAAGAAAAAATTAATGAAAGTGTTTCTGATTCAACAAAACGAGCTACAGCTGAAAGAACGAAACAACTTGATGAATTACTTGAGATGTCAAAGGAAGTTCTTGCAGAAAGGATTGTAGAAATAAATGAAAGTAATAAAAAACTTACAATTGATAACAGAAAGCTCTATTATAACCTAAAAAAGTCAGTTGATCATTTTGAGAAAGAAAAATCAAAGAATCTTCAATTGAATGAAAAAGTAGGACAAATAAAGCTAAAAATTAAAACACTTGAAGCAGAAGGTTCTAGTTCAAACCGGGAAATTAAATTATTACAAAAAGAAAAGGTTGAAATAGAAAGAAAACTAGTTGAAAGTGATAAAACCATTAAATTACAAAATGAACAAATTCAGGATCTTGGTGAGATTATCAGAAAAGTTAATGTAGATTGTTATTATTATTATGAAAGAGGAAACTCTATAGAAGAAGCCAAAATCTATTTAACTTCGCAGGGTATTTCTGAAAAATATGTAAAATATTTTATTCGTAAAAAACCTGACATTTATATTGAATTTAAGATAGCAAGTGATTTATTTGGATCTGAAATAGAAAAAGTAGAGTTGAAATTATATAACACTTTAAATGTTGAGATTTATAGTATCGTTAAAATTGTTAGCTCAGAACAATTAAAAATTATAATTCCAAATAAAAACTTTGCCCCGGGCAAGTATTCCATTTCATTAAAAGCTGGTGATGAGGATTTAATCCTTGATGAAAGATACTGGCTGAAAATTGCCAAATAAGTAGCACATAGGAAAGGTTTTTGTAGTATGAACTACCCCACCGCAAGCGGATGGGGTATCAAAAAAGGAATTACTTTTTATC
>JAOZNO010000722.1 GCA_029933755.1 Bacteroidales bacterium
ATTAATAGTGGATCTGGGGTGAGCTAGTGATTTATTGTTCAGTTTTTTCAAGTAAAAAAGCCTCAAATGAGGCTTTTTTAGTAGCTGGGACAGCCTACGTCCGCTAGCCAGAGACATTGGCTCGATAAGCTACCAACTGCTCTATCCTAAAGTTTTTACGTTTTTAAGTATTCTTTTACTTTTTCCCAAGCGAATTGTCTGCCATTTGCTGATTTTAATTATTTTTCTCTTTTCATAGCAGAAGCTTCAAGAATAAGTTTAATACGAATCTAAAGTTCCCCATATTAGCTTTTTTCCAAAGCCAAGTCGATTATGAGTCATTTTCATAAAATTTGGTTTTAAAACCCACAGGGTTGTTTTCATTAATGCCGCATAAGGAAAACTTTTTAAATAGGCTTTTTTTGCTTTCTTTTTAAGTTCTCCTTCTGGTTGAAACATAATTCCCGTTAACTGTATTCCCTGTATTTTTCCAATAGTTTTTGTTTCTAATACTATTGAGGCAGCTACCTTATTTTGTGCTAATGCATCCTGTGCATGTTTTGTTTCTTCGTCTGAAGTAAAGATAAATGCAATATCATCTTCCAAATAAGTGTAAAAACAATTTGCACAATATGCTTTGTTATTATTTGAAGTTGCTAAAGTAAGCACATGGTGCTCATTTATAAATTCAATAATTTTTTTGTCCGGGTTTTCCATAAAACAATTTAAAATGACAAAAATACATAGTTTTTAGATTATGAAATACAATTAATCAGAATTATCATAATAAAAAAAACTAGTTTTGTGTTTTAAATGTGTATTCTAAATTTAAAATTCCTATGAAACAAATAATATACTCTATTCTGATTGGAATCTTTTCATTCCAAATTTCTGTAAATGCGCAAAACTCAGCTGGTGAAAACTATGATCAAAAATACTTACGACTTGAGTTTGATATTGATCCGGCAGTAAATTATGTAAAAGGTGGTATTACCTTTTACATTGAAATTACAGAAACGACCAATCAATTAAAGTTCGATATGGGTTCAGGTATTTCAGTTGATTCCATAATATTTCGAAATGGAAAACTACAAAGTTCAAAAGAGAATGATATTCTAACAGTAAACCTACCGGAAAATATTACTTCAGGAACCAGGGATTCAATAAGTATTTACTACCAGGGAACACCTTCAGGAAGTGGGTTTGGTTCGTTCACAACATCCACACATAATGGCACTCCTGTTATGTGGACACTATCAGAACCTTATGGGGCAAAAGACTGGTGGCCATGTAAACAAGTGTTAACAGATAAAGCTGATTCTATTGATATTTATATTACACACCCATCACAATATAAGGCTGCTTCAAATGGGCTGTTAATTTCGGAAACAATAGTAAATGATAAAAAAATAACACATTGGAAACACAGGCATCCTATAACTCCATATTTAATTGCAATTGCGGTTACCAATTATGCTGTTTATTCAGATTTTGTTCCTCTTGATGCAAATAATTCAATTGAAGTACTCAACTACGTTTATCCAGAAAGTTTGGACTATGCCAAAGAAAATACACCCCGGGTAATAGAAATTATGCAGTTATTCAATTCGCTCTTTATTGATTATCCTTTTAAAGATGAAAAATACGGCCATGCCCAGTTTGGATGGGGGGGAGGAATGGAACATCAAACAATGAGTTTTATGGGCAATTTTGGATTTTATTTAATAGCTCATGAGTTGGCGCATCAGTGGTTTGGGGACTATATTACCTGTGGAAGCTGGAAAGATATATGGCTTAATGAGGGATTTGCTACTTATTGTGAAGGTTTAACCATTGAAAATGGCTTAACCAATGACAGTTGGGATTATTGGAAAAAAAGTAAGATTGATTATGTAACCAGTCTACCAGGAGGCTCTGTTTATGTTAATGATACTACATCAGATAATCGAATATTTGATGGTAGATTAAGCTATGCAAAAGGAGGAATGGTGCTGCACATGATTCGTGGACAAATTGGAGATGAAGCTTTTTTCACATCAGTAAACAACTATTTAACAGATTCTAAATTGACTAATGGCTTTGCCAGCACACAAAATTTGCAACAACACTTTGAAGCTGAAAGTGGAGAAGACCTTAATGCATTTTTTGAAGACTGGATATATGGTCAGGGCTATCCACTTTACACTCTGCATTGGGGACAAAATGAGGCAAATTCAGGTTTTTTACAAATTGAGCAAACACAATCACACTCATCAGTTGACTTTTTTGAGCTAAAAGTTCCAGTGAAATTTTCTGGCGAAGGGCAGGATACTATTTTAATATTCAATAATACTGAAAATTTACAGGAATTTGCATGGGATTTGGATTTTAAAGCAGCGAATGTGCAATTAGATCCTTACAGATGGATAATTACTAAAGAACCTGTTATCCAAAACTTCAGAACAGTTACCTATGATGAAAAGCTAATTATTTCGCCAAATCCTGTAAGTGACGAATTAATTGTGATTACGGATAGTGCTAATCGTTTTAATAGACTGAGTATTTTCAATATTATGGGGGCAAAAGTAAAGGAATATTCAGATACTATTTTTCCACGTAGATACTCTATAGATGTAAAAGAGTTAAATCAGGGAATTTATTTTTTGATGATTGATAATGGCTCAGAAAAAATAATTGAAAAGTTTGTAAAGAATTAGCTTTCAGGTGATTAGTGGCAAGGGTATTAAATATTGTTAAAAAAGTATTGTTTTATTTGCCTGAAAGCTAATAAATATTACCTTTGCACACGCAAAAGAGAAAAATTATACACTCAAGATATATTGCGGGGTAGAGCAGTTGGTAGCTCGTCGGGCTCATAACCCGGAGGTCGCAGGTTC
>JAOZNO010000723.1 GCA_029933755.1 Bacteroidales bacterium
CAAAACACAGCTCAGGAACTCAATGCTACGATTGTCTTAAAAGGGGCACATTCATTGATTGGTTATCCCGACAAAAACGTGTTTATCAATCTTAGTAGAAATCCAGGTATGGCTACTGCCGGTAGTGGTGATGTTTTGACCGGGGTCATAGCTGCTATGTTCGGGCTTGGATTTTCTATTGACGACGCTGTGCGTATGGGTGTTTTTCTGCATGGTTTTGCTGGTGACCTAGCAATAAAGGACAAAGGAGAAGATGGTCTCATTGCCAGTGATATTATGAATCAGTTGCCTGTTTCCCTAAAAACGTATCGTGAAGAATTTGATTCGATTATTGAAGATTATTATCATAGTATTTATATTATTTAAGATTTAAATGAAACAATTTAGCCTAATTGAGAAACAAGAGTCACTCGATGTTCTTAATTATCAGATTAGGGCTTGTGAAAGATGTAGTTTGTCTGTTACCCGGAAACATGCTCTTACAGGCGAGGGGAATATTGATGCCAGTATTATGTTTGTTGCACTTTCTCCGGGAGTAAAAGAAGATTCTCAAAATCGTATGTTTATTGGTCCCTCTGGTCAGGTTTTTAATAAATTATTATATGCAGCCGGAATTGACAGGGATTTGGTTTTTATGACCAATCTGGTAAAATGTATGTTGCCGAAGAACCGTAAGCCAAAAATGGATGAGATTGAATCATGCAGCCAATTCCTGGACGAAGAAATTTCGATTATTCATCCCGAAGTAATCGTGCCTTTAGGTTATTATGCAACGCGGACGGTTTTAATAAAATATCATATTGATCCGCAGGCAACGGAAATGAGTTTTGCAAAGATAAATGGCAAATTATTATTTTTAAATGGTAAAAAAATATTCCCTTTACCCCATCCCGCATCTCTCCTTTATAATCCGTCTTTTGAACCAGATACAATAGAGAAATATAAAAAATTGAAAACTTTTATGAAAAACAGTAAATTGTTATAACTTTGTAATATGAGTAAAAAGCTGGAAGTAAACCGAATCAGATTGTAATATAAAGTACTGAGGGAAAGGATTTTAAAATTTTTATTATGAAATCTTTAAGAACAGGGATATGCTGGATTGATGATGTAATACCTGAAGGATTACCGTTGAAATCTGTAACTGTCATTACAGGTCCCGGCGGTTCGGGAAAACCCTTGATTGGAGAAGTTTTTGTAACTGCATGGTTGAGAAACGGCGGAAGTGTTATTTTTATGTCACTTCAATATCCGGGTTCAGAATTTATTACCGAAAGTATAAAGAGTGTTACTGGATTAAATATTCAGGATTATAAGGAAAAAATAATTTTTCTACAGCTTGACACCGGAATATCAGGATATCAGGAAATGAATAAACATCTTATTCGTGCAAATCTTGTGAAACCGGAAGTTTGGGAAGGTGTTTTAAATCTTGCTTCGGAAAAGTTGCCGGATGAAGGACCGGGAATTTTGTTTTTTTGCTCTGCATTGAACCTCTTACTGTTTTCACCAACTTATGGGGATGTGATTTTCGAAAAGATAAAAAGCACCATTGAATTAAACACTAATAGAACGTATTTATTTTCGGTTAGCACATCTGCTAAAGCTGAAGAAATATCACAATTGGAGAAACTTGCCGATAACCTAATCTTTTCCCACAGTAAAAAAGATCCTTTTCGATTATTTATGAAAGTTCTTAAAATAGGTGGTGTACCTTATGATTCACCTGAAACACAAGTTCCGATTTCTCCTGATATATTAAGCCATATAAAAGAAATGGCAAATCATAGCAGAAGTAAAGTATTGCCTGCGATATTAAAAACATAAATAATAAATTACAAATCACTATGTTAAGAATAATAATTTGGATTACACTGATTATTGGTGGCAGTATTTTTGGATATTATCTTGATTCTTTGATGTTTGAAAATGCACATCAAAATATTATCTTTCATATTATAAGTTTATTAATTGGTGTATTTCTGTTGTTTCTTGTAATGAAAATCAGTAAAAATACCGGCAGGACACTTGCGAAATATGGACGAAAAGGCAAATTAAAAAGGATGCAAACTAATGTTCTTGCAAAACAGGGAATTTACAAATACATGAGACATCCTATGCACCTCGGATTATTCCTTTTCCCTCTTGGGATAGCCTTCTTGATAGGTTCGCCTTCGTTCATTCTTATTATTGCACCTATAGAAATAATTTTTATGCTGCTAATGATAAAGTTAGTTGAAGAGCCTGGAACAATTAATAAATTTGGAGAGGAATATCTCAACTATAAAAAGCAAGTCCCATGGTTTTGTTTTAAAATTAAATGTTTGAAAGAGTTATTAAAAAATGTACCAAAGAATTATGTATAAACATCTTTTTGGCCCGGTGCCATCACGTAGATTAGGAATGTCGTTGGGGATTGACTTAATTCCTAAAAAAGTTTGCTCGCTCAATTGCGTTTATTGCGAAGTAGGCAAAACAACGAAACTTACAACTGACAGATTGGAATATGTGAAATATGATATGGTTATTGCTGAATTAAAACAGTTTATGAGCAATAATCCTAAAATCGATTACATTACTTTTTCAGGGTCGGGAGAACCAACTCTAAATAGTAAGATTGGAGATGTAATGAATTTTATCAAGAAAAATTATCCTGAAATAAAAACTGCGGTTTTAACAAACGGGACTATGCTTTTTGATAAAAAATTAAGAACTGAACTATTACAGGCTGATGTGATTTTACCTTCTTTAGATGCCGCAAGTCAGGCAATCTTTGAAAAAATTGACAGACCAAACTTTAACCTGAAAATAGAAAACTATATACAGGGTTTAATAGATTTAAGAACAGAATATA
>JAOZNO010000724.1 GCA_029933755.1 Bacteroidales bacterium
GTAGAAAATGTTTTTTCTTATAATAAATAAATAATTTTTACTAAATTAGCACCTATTACTATTTACAACCCCAAAACCTATGAAACACTATTCAGTATTTATTCTATTATTTTTTATTTTTCTAATAGGCTGTGAAGAAAAACCAGAAAGTACAGTTGAGTCTGGTGTGTCTTTAGAACTTGCAAAATCACGAAAAGAAATTATTTCTGATATTAATTACCAATTATTATTTTTAATACCTCAATCCAAAAAACAGCCTGTTGAAGGGAAAGTAAAAATACATTTCCGGTTAACAAGTAATGAAGAGGATTTAATTATTGATTTTAATGCAAATTTAGAAAATGTAAAAACAGTAATTTTAAATTCGAAGAAAAAAAAATATAGATTTGAAAATGGTCATATTATTATTCCCGGAGAAAACTTAAATGAAGGGGAGAATCATATTGAAATAGAATTTATTGCCGGAGATAATGCACTAAATCGGAATGAAAATTTTTTATTTACTCTTTTTGTTCCTGACAGGGCATCAACCGTTTTCCCATGTTTTGACCAACCCGATTTAAAAGCGACTTACGATTTAAAATTGAATATTCCAGGAAGTTGGATCGCCGTTTCAAATGGTGCAGTTTTAGAAGTTGATAACAAAACAAATTCTAAAATTTATAAGTTTAAGAAAAGTCCTTTAATAAGCACTTATCATTTTGCTTTTGCTGTTGGTGAATTTAAAAAGCTAACACGTACCAAAAATGGACGAACAATAAACATGTATCATAGAGAAACTAATAAAGAAAAAATAAAACTCAGTACCGAAGATATTTTTAATCTCCATTTTAGTGCCATTGACTGGATGGAAAATTATACAGGGATACCTTACCCTTTTAATAAATTAGATTTTGTTTCCATTCCCTCTTTTCCGTTTGCAGGCATGGAACATGTCGATGCTATTTTTTACAGGGAATCAAAGTTGTTTTTATCCGAATCAGCCACGCTTGAAGATAAATTATCCCGGGCTACAATGATTAATCATGAAACTTCTCATATGTGGTTTGGTGATTTGGTTACCATGAAATGGTTTGATGATGTTTGGCTGAAAGAAATATTCTCTAGTTTTTTACCTACAAAAATGGTTGAACCAATATTCCCGGAAATAAATCAGAAACTTAATTTTATTAATACACATTTTCCCAGAGCTTACCTTATTGACCGAACTGTTGGAAGCAATCCGATTAAACAAAAATTAGATAATTTAAAATATGCCGGTACGCTTTATGGTAAAATTATTTATGATAAAGCACCTATCGTATTGGCAAAACTAGAACAGCTAATAAGCAAAGATAGTTTGCAGGAAGGCCTGAAAGAATACTTGAACCGGTATGAATATGGCAATGCTGATTGGAGTGATTTGATAAGGATTTTAGATAAAAAAACCGATATAAATTTATCAGATTGGAGCAAAACATGGATTGAACAGGCAGGAATGCCACATGTTTCATGCAAATACTCACTTTCTGATGATAAAATCAGCTCATTTTCAATTTTACAGGATGATATTTATAAGAAAAATCGTTTGTGGGAACAAAATATTGAAGTAATACATTCAAAAGATGGAAAAGTAACACGTTATCCTGTTTTTTTAGATGCAAATGAACAAATAGTAAAGGAGCTTGAACAAGCAGATAAACCAGATTATATTCTATTAAATGGAGGTGGTTTTGGATATGGCTATTTTGAGCTGGATTCGTTTAGCCGAAATTTTTTGCTCAATAATGTTTGTGAAATTAATGATGCTGAAATTCGGGCTATTACCTATATAACCTTATATGAGGATTTATTAAATTATAAAATAACCCCCCTTGATTTTATTACATCAATTTCCTGCTCACTGGAAAAAGAAAGTGAAAAACAAAATATTCCATTATTATTAAATAATTTAAGAAAAACATGGTGGTATTTCTTAGATACAAAAGCTCGTTCAGATCTTTCATTTAATATAGAAAATCTGTTATTTACATTGATTGAACGCAAAAACGATAATGAAATAAAAGCATTAATATATAAAACATTATCGAGTATATTTGTTAGTAAAGCCAGCACAGAAAAATTTTATGATATCTGGAAAAATCAAAAGCAACTTTATGGCTTAAAGCTAAGCGAAACCGATTATACCAATTTAGCATATGAGCTTATTGTTCGAGATCATAAAGATCATCAGTTTATTGAATTAGAGCAATTAGCACGGATTAAAAGTGTTGATAAGAAAAAGAGAATGGAGTTTGTTTTGCCTGCTGTTTCTGTTGATGAGAGAACAAGAGATCAGTTTTTTGATAGCCTGAAATACTATGAAAACCGTCAGAATGAAACTTGGGTTCGTACCGCATTATATTATTTAAATCATCCACTTAGGGCAAAACAATCAATAAAATACTTAAAACCTTCGCTCGAAATGCTTGGTGAAATACAAAGAACCGGAGATATATTTTTCCCAAAAAATTGGTTAGTATATACAGTCGGTAGGTATAATAGCACTGAAGCAGCTGGAATTGTAACAGAATTTCTTGAAGAAAACCCGGATTATAATGAAAACTTAAAAGCTAAAATTCTTCAATTTTCAGACTTGCTTTTTAGAGCCGAAGAGTTTGAGGGTAATTAGAGTTTGTCTATAGTGTCAGTTTTTTTATAATAATTTATCTTTTCACATTTTGTTAAAAGTCAGCAGTTCTCAGTATTCAGTCGGCAACTTCTTGTAGTACAGTATCTTTTCTGCCTACTGAGAACTGCGTACTCTCTAACAAATTAAAAAGAAGCCTTTTTTTAATAAATATACTCAACTTTATGGACGGACA
>JAOZNO010000725.1 GCA_029933755.1 Bacteroidales bacterium
CAGAACATATATGTCTGACCGCTCCGAGCGGTTGGACGGGTATTATCTATATTTATTTAATAATATGAGTTTATGATGTAAGCAATTTGTTTGATGGAGCTTGTAATTGACAAAAAATAAATAGTGCCGGGTTAGGTAGCTGAGCTTGCCAAAGTTTAACCCGGTGGAAGAGTGATTGCACGGGCTAAAGAAATTTGAAATATATTTTTGAGTTGCACCGGCATTTCCCGGTGATAGACGGGAAATACCAGGCCAATTCATTTTTTTAGTATCTTCACACAGCCCTAAAGAGACGGGGCTATTGATTTACGGTTATTTATCCACATCTTTACATCGAACCCAGGTTATTATGCCTTATTTGAATAAACGGACACATTCACATTCGGAACATATCCGTCTGACCACTCAAGCGGTCGGACGGGTTAATACATTTTATAGAATACAAAAAGGCCGAAGCTTTAAGTATTACCCAAAACTTCGACCTTTCCATATATTATTACCTTCTTTTTTTACTGACCAAGCCTAAATACAAGACCTGCATTAAAGTTTCCTTGTAAAAGCGGTACGCTTCCATTAACAGTTAAGCCACTTCCACCACCACCAAAGTAGAAACCAACTCCCTGGAAATACATAGGCATCATAAAATCACCTTGTAATTTCAGACCAATTTTTTCAGTAAAGAAAATCTTTACACCTAAACCTGCCGTTATACTAAAGCGCCAAACATCATCGGTTTGCACTGCATCTAAGGGATGAAACCTTGCCGCACCCAAAGTAAACGCACCAAAAGGTTCAATGTTTCCATTTACTATTGATTTAATACTACCAATTTGATAATATTCATTGACTATATTATAGCTATTATCAATAAATCCGGAGCCATATGATTTAAAATATGAAGTGGTTTCCGTTCTTGAATATAGAAAACGTAAGCCCATTCCAGGTGCCAATAATACATCCATAGTAACACCAAATAAAGGATTATCATCTGTTTTTAATTCACCCTCATAAAATTTAATTCTACCATTCATTTGCCATCCGTAAAAAGGGCTTAAGTCAATAGTTGCTTGTGAAAAACTATTGTTGGCTGATGTTAAAAATAGTACGACCACAACTAATTTAATAAATGTTTGCGTTAGTTTTTTCATGTGTTTCTTTTTTAAATTGTTTTAAATTGCCACATAGCCTGTTCCGCTACTGCGGAAGTACCGCATGATGTAAAATAATCATTGCCTTAAATGTTTAATGATTCTTTTAATCATAGCCTGCCCCGCTTTTTTTACGGGGCTTGTTTCATGTGTTTTTTGTTTTAATGATTTTAATTGTTCCATAGCCTAATCCATTACTTCGGAAGGGGCATATGATCTAAAATTAAGTTTATTGTTTTTTTAATAAAGCGATTTACAAAGTAAACTATTTTTTTATTAAAATCCAATAGTGAAACCAAAGTACAAACCTACCGTGTTATAAACGTAGTCCATATTGTTGTTTTTTTCACCGGTGAGCGCTAAATTGTTGCCCGGTCTTACTTCAGGTTCTGCAAAATTGACAAACTCGCTAATATTCCTGCTAATACCTATGGTATACTCTAAACCCGCGATAACTGAAAATTGTTTATAATTAAACTTTGATCCACCTGAAAAGTGGTACAAATCAGCTGATGGATTAGTAAATTCATTCAAATATTGATAATCTCCCTCGTTTGAAATTTCATAAGGGTCAAAATTAGTTCTGAAGCCAAATAAAATTTCAAATTTTTCAGATAAGTGATGTTGCGTACCTATGGCAACATTTAATATTGATTTTGCCCCATATTTATAGGATAAAAAATCAGTAGCCGGTTCATATTTATCGCTAACTACTTTTGTAGCATCAATTGCTTTGTAGGTATCAATTTTATAAAAATACTCAGTACTAAAATAATAGCTACTTTTACCAGACAAGCTTTTGTAAGCTATGCCTAAAGAAACAGAAAATGGATCCTTAAAACCTGATTTTAAATATTTGGCCGACTCATTTAAATATACATCTTCTATTTGTTCACCATTATCATAAATACCTGTATTAGAGATGCTTCTTTTCATATTAGAATCTCCAATTAACCTTACGGATGGTATATTCAGGTTTAAGCCAAAGCCAAATTGATTAATTTGATACCTGATACCTAATTTTCCAATTGCCCGAACATCATAAAAATATAATTTCTCGTAATTTGATGAAATGGCAGTATAGTAGTCAACTGTATCCGGCAGACTTCCTCTTATGGGATGAACATTAACATTAATAAGGCTCATGTAGTTTAGGCTTTTAACACTCAATAAAAGGCTGCCACCAATGGTGAATTTTTCATTAAATTTATAAGCTACGCCAAAGCCTCCCCATGAGTCTTGATAGTCATTCACAAAATCAAAGTTTCCTGTATAATTTTCTTCAAAACCAGGCTTAACTAATTGAACTGGTTTCTCAATTTGATCGTAAACTGATATGCGTTTATCATTTCGGTTAAAAATGGCGAATTGCCAAATTAATTTTTCAGCTTTTTTCAGTTTAAACATAAACGAAATAAATCTGGGCTGTACTGTAAATCCCAAATAATCAACATCAAGGCCTGTACCTAAAGCATTTTTATATTTGGTATATGACAGGTTGAAAAGGTTTGCATTAAGCGCAAATTTTTTATCCTCTATTTCTGCAATTCCAGCGGGGTTATAATATATTGAAGTAATATCAGAGTTTCCTCCAACAACAGCACCTGCAAGTAAGGAGGCCTCGCTATTAAAGCTAACGGACCAATAATTACCGGGTTGAGCCAGTAAAATAATATTGGATAATAGATGAAACAA
>JAOZNO010000726.1 GCA_029933755.1 Bacteroidales bacterium
GGGTCAGCGTCCGGGATTTTCTTATCAATATGAAACCTGGAATATTGTGAATGGCGCACTTAGAAAATCAACACTTGGAAATAAAGATTTAAAACCCTCAGAGTCTGAAGAATTAGAAATAGCTTTAGATGCTTATTTCCTTAAAAGAATAAATATGCAATTAAGTTACTCAAAAACCAATACTGAAGATGTTTTTGCATTAGCACCTTTGTCATCACATTTGGGTTACCCCAGTCAATGGAAAAATATTGGAACGCTTTCTTCTGATTCGTACGAAGCTGTGTTAGGTGTGAAAATAATAGAAACAAATGACTTACACTGGAATGTTAATGTTACATTTAGCAGAATTCGTCAGGAGATTACGAAGTTGGATATTCCACCATATAAGACAGGTCCTAAAAGTGCTTTCCTTATTGCCGAAGGCGAAACATTGGGTGCGATATATGGTTACCGTTGGTTGACAACTTTAGATGAGATGGCTAATCAATTACCCGATGGTCAAGGTATTGATAATTATTTGCTCAACAGTGATGGGTATGTGATTCATGCAGGTACTGAGGGTACAGTTGATGAAAAGCCCGTTCTTTGGGATAAGGATGGTAATGGTGTGGCAGACTTAGGTATTATAGGAGATGGAAATCCTGATTTTCAAATGGGGTTTAATACTTCCTTAGTCTGGAAAAATTTCCAGTTTTATACTTTAATAGATTGGAAAAAAGGTGGAAATATTTATAACTATACCCATCAATATACTTTTAGAGATGGCCGTGCTACAGAATTTGATCAGTTTGGTAAACCTGATGATCAAAAGAAAACAAATGATTATTATTCAACTTTTTATTATCATACTTCTTTAAATTCTTACTTTGTTGAAGATGCTAGTTACGTTAAAATTAGAGAACTATCTGCATATTACACGTTAAAATTTAAACAAAAGAAGATTACTTCAATTCGTTTGGGGCTAATTGGACGAAACCTTTATACTTTTTCAAAATATTTAGGATACGATCCGGAAGTTGCCTCAGGAACAGATTTGTCAAATTTTCCGTTCGATAATTTTGGTTACCCAAATTATAGGACACTATCTGCTTCTCTCGAATTTGTATTTTAATAATAAAATAGATAATAAAATGAAACATTCATGATAGAAATTTTAACACACACACACAAAGATGATTCTTGGGTATAGTTAGTTCTGAGTGTGTAAGTTGTAGAATGTGGATGTTCCATACGACAAATAAAAAACAATTAAATATAAACAGATGAAAAATTTAATTATAAAAATAGGCATTTTGGTAATTCTGATAGCTGGTATACAAGGCTGTGCAGATTTGGATGTAGAGTATAAGAATTTACCTGATTATGAAAAAGCAATGAGTAATCCGGAAGATGTTTTTAATATTGCCCAAAGTGGTTTTTATAACTGGTATATGGCAAATACATCGAGCCTTTCGCCTCGCATGGCTATGTGGGTGACAGCTGACCAGGGAACCTGTTCGTGGGCAAATAGCGGAATGCTGGATTTATCATCAGAGCCAAGGCAAGCTTTTAATAATGATGTTACATATACCTATGCTTTTATTAATGAAGACTATTATCAGAGACTTTATGGAACATTGTCACAGGTAAATGATGTTTTAATAGCAATGGATGGAGGAATGACATTTAATGAAGGAGATGATGATGCAATGATAAGAGCAAGTAGCTTTTTTATTCAAGGACTTTGTCTGGGTTATTTAGGCTTGGTTTACGATAAGGGTTTTGTAATGACGGAAAGTACGGATATTGAAAGTGTTGATACTTCTCCATATCAGGATATGATTGATGCTTCTTTAGAGGCTCTTTCTAAGGCTATTGATATTAGTAATACTAATGGTTTTACTATTCCTGAAGATTGGTTTAGTGGTGAAACATATACAAGTGAAGAGCTAGCCAGGTTGGCACATTCTTTTTCTGCCAGATTTATGGTTTATGCTTCAAGAAATACAGTTCAAAATGAAGCAGTTGAATGGCAAGCTGTTTTAGATCATGCATTTGCAGGTATTCAAAAGCCATTGTCACCATATATGGATAATGTAAAATGGATAAATTGGTTTTACCATTATACAATTCGTCCTGATTGGGCAAAAATAGATCTTAGGATAATTAATCTAATGGATTCTTCTTATCCAATACGCTTCTCTGATGATGGAGTTTCTCCAGGAGCTGCATTTTCTGATGATGCACGTTTAGAAAGTGATTTTAATTTTGTTTCTGTAATTAATATGAAGCCAGAACGTGGATATTATCATTTTTCTAATTTTGAATACTCACGTATTGAGCTTGAATATGTTCCTGGGGTAGTAACAGGTAATGCTACAGACTTTAGTGTGGCTGAAAATGATTTGTTTCTTGCAGAAGCTTATGTTCACTTAAATAACTTGTCTTTAGCTATTGATGTAATTAATGCAGGAACAAGGGTTACAAGAGGGTTGTTGGCTCCTTTATCAACATCTACAACAAAAGACGAAGTGCTAAATGCAATTTTTTATGAAAGAGATATTGAGTTGATTATGACAGGTTTCGGGATTGCATTTTTTGATATGAGGCGCAGAGATATGCATCAGGTAGGAACCCTACTACATTTTCCAATTCCTGAAAAGGAGTTAACAATCCTACAACTGTCAAACTATACTTTTGGAGGCGTGCAAAATGCAGATGGTATTGATGTATCAAATGGTGGTTGGTTTAAATAATAATTAATATTTCTTTGTGTCTTAGTGTCTGTGTGTGAAATACCTTAAATTTATGAAAAAAATACTAATGCTATCTTTTTTATTGGTAGCGCTTATATATGCT
>JAOZNO010000727.1 GCA_029933755.1 Bacteroidales bacterium
GGTTTTTAAGCATTGCCTGAGCCAGTTCGGTTTCACCTGAACCATTTTCACCTGTTTTACCTGGAAAATATCTGTCTTTAACAATATTTGAAGCCCTGACTTTTAAAAGAATATTCGGTAGAAGATTATATGGGCGACGAACCTTTAAGTGGCCCCGAATTACCATATGTTGAATACTCTACTGACCCACAAATTATTAATTTAAACTTTAATACTATTTTGGGAGATGGAGAATTATATTTTGCCAACCCGTCATTCAAGCTCTTAATAACAAATTACTGGGACATACCATCAAGGTTTAGGTTTACAGATTTTTATTATTACGAAGAAGAAAACTCTGAAGCTATTCCATTAACAGGATCGGTTGTAGATGACTGGCATGACATTACTGGCCCGTCAAATTTTGGTGATTCAATAATTTATGAAATTGTTATGGATACCACTACATCAAATATCGATGAGATGATATCTGCATTACCTCATCATTTATCATTTGGAGCAGATCTTGAGACTATTCCCGGTGATCCGTACAATTTACCACCCGGTTCAGTAAATAAACTAAGTGTAGAAGTAAATATTCCGCTTGAGTTAAGCTTGTCAAACATTTTACTTACGGACACAATGGATTTTTCCTTAGATGTTAATACAGATTCAACAAAAATAAATTCATTAACCATTAATTTTGCTGCACAAAATGGATTTCCTTTAGGCGTGAATGCTCAAGTTTATTTTGTTGATGAAAACTACACGATTATTGACTCTTTATTTTCTGAACGTCGCTTAGACCTGAAGCCGGCAACAGTGTCAAATGGAATTGCTAATCAAACGGTTGATACCGAAGAATCAATAACTATAACTGCAGATCGAATGGATAACATTTTGGAAGCTAAATATTTAATACCACATATTTTGTTTAGCACACCTGACGCAAATACTACACAGGTAAAACTATATTCCACCTATGAATTTGGTCTGGATTTAAGTGCTATGATAGATGTTGAAATCACCCTATAAAGTAGATTTAGTACATTAATTGATCTTTTTATAAAATAGACAAACATGTTCAAACAAAAAACAATTTATACCATATTAGTTATTGCCTCACTTATGATATTCAAGTCGGTTAGTGCACAAACTAATACTATTTATTTTATGGATGGTATTCATCAATCTTTATATTTAAACCCATCCTATCAGGATAATTGCAATACATTTATTGGTTTACCGGGCTTATCGGGCATAAACCTTCAAGTTGGTAATAATGCCTTTACTTTTGGGAATCTATTCCAAGAGAAAGCAAACTCGCCGGATACATTAGTTATAAACTTTAATGATATAAAAAGTGGTTTACAAAATTCAAATTATGTAATTGGTAGTACGGCAGTTCCAGTTTTAGGCCTTGGGTTTTGGCTTAAAAGATCCTACTTTACTTTTAATATTACCAATAAAACCAGCGTTAAGCTTTCTGTTCCATTGGAACTTGCAACACTTATTACTGAAGGTAATGGCAACTATATTGGTGACGATAATCCATTAGTTATATCCAATTTTGGCCCACAATTTACAAACTATCATGAGTTCGCTTTTGGACTGTCACGCCAAATTACACACCGTTTATTTGTAGGCGCACGATTAAAGCTGCTATTTGGTATCGCAAGTGCACAAACTAAAAATTCAACAGTTAAAATTACTACCCAGGAAAAAACATATGAATTGGATATAGAAACGGACATGCTGCTTAATCTTTCCGGTCCAGTTACTGTTACCCGTGACTCTGAGGGTAATATTAATAATATTGATATTGACACCACAGACCCTTTAGCTTATGCTATTAATACAGGGAATATGGGGGTTGGAATTGATTTGGGGGCAAACTATCAATTTAATGATGAATTTAAATTTTTTGCCAGTGTTACTGATTTAGGCTTTATTAATTGGCATACAAACGTTATCAATTTCAAGCAAAAAGAATCTTATTCTTTTTCGGGTCTGTCTCTTGATTCAATAAACACTGATTATAGCGAGTTTGATGCAATTTTGGATAGTTTAGAAAGGTTTACAAATCTAAACGAAAGTAGTATTGATTATATCACGGCTTTAAATGCAAATATATACATGGGTGCTACTTACGAGCTAGCTGAATTTATGAATCTGGGTCTACTTTCAAAAACAGCTTTTTATCAAAAAGATATAATGCAAGCATTTACGCTTTCAACTAATTTTACACCAGCTAAGTGGTTCTCTGGTTCATTAAGCTACACGGTCTCAAATAAGCAATTTACAAATTTTGGAATAGGCATGGCGTTTAAAGGTGGGCCTTTTCAAATATATTTACTTACCGATAATTTAAATGCAGCTTTTTGGCCAAAGCAATCAAAAGCCGTTACTTTTCAAATAGGTTTAAACCTAAACTTTGGATGTGGCAAACGTGATGATTATTCAATAATAAACAATAAAAAACGCAAAAAGGATATTGATTTCATGTAATATTCTTTCTTGAATACTAATATTTAATTATTATCGTTCATATAGAAACCCTTAACAAGGGTCTCTTTTGGTTAGGAGAAGCGCTCTAATTGGATTAATTCAATTGGGGCGTTTTTTATTTTGTAAATTTTGCTAAAAAGGATTAAATTCTTACTTTTGCGCACACATTTTTGGCCCCATAGTTCAAGGGATAGAATAGTAGTTTCCTAAACTATAGATCCAGGTTCGAGTCCTGGTGGGGTCACACCATTAAACTACTAAAACGCTGCATATCTTTTGATTGCAGCGTTTTATATTTTCAGAACAACTGACCTAAGCGGATTTAAGATGAGACCTATACGGCTGGTCTCA
>JAOZNO010000728.1 GCA_029933755.1 Bacteroidales bacterium
GGTAATTAAAATGAATAATCAATATTTTTAAATCACTAATTGCCAATATACTAATTACTTGTAAAAGAAAGGCTGTGCAGATATACAAAAAATATGCGCCATTCTAAACCATAGCCTTTATTATTACCTAAAATGATACTTTTTGACTACAATATATTTGTTTTTATCTAAAAAAACCAATATTATCTTAATAATTTAGTAATTAAATCGCCTGATAATATTTTATCCTTTACTTTTTCATAATGTTTGGTTAATAACTTAAATTTATTTCCTTGATTTCTTAAAAAAACATATATTGCAGCATGCAAAAAGAATTAAAGAACCTGTTAAAATTAAGTGTTGCTTTTATAGCTATAATCTTTTTTTTTTCGATAGCACGACTCTATTTTTATTTCAGTAACCAAAGTATTTTTGATACAAATACGGATTTTAATTTATTAAATGCATTTACAAATGGTTTTGTTTATGATCTGAAATTTGTTTTTGCAATAAACAGTATTATTATAGTATTGTTTTTCCTTCCGTTTAGGTTCAGAAATACTATTTTTTGGCAATTCATTGTAAAATTGTTTTTTACCATACTAAATAGTAGCTTAGTTTTTCTTTCTTTTATTGATTCTAAATATTATCATATTGTTGGTGAACACATCAAGTTCTTCAATATTCCTGACAAAAGTTTATACGAACAATTCATTTCTTCACTAAATAAAATTGATTTTCAATTTTATCATTCATGGGATATTGTTTTAGTTGGCCTTTTTACTTTTATTGTTTTGTGGTCCTCATTTCCGTCTATCAATAAGATGTACTTTGAACGAAGCAAAGCTAATTTATATTTTCGATTTGTAATTTCGTCTCTTTCTATTTTTTTTCTATGGAGTTCAATTAATGAAGCAAAAGACAAATCAGGTGATTGGCAAGTTGATCTTTTTCGGCGAACAAACCACCCGACTGCACGTCTTGCGATAAATAGCCCATATTATATGCTACGCTTTTATTATTCAGATAAGTTAGCTAATAATAGCTATTTTGATGAAAAAGAATTGCGTATGCTATTTTCATCTGAAAAAAATTATTTTAGCCGAAAACCAAACAAAAAAAATATAATAATTATTAATTATTCTACCACTATTGAAAATTGGAAGAAACTGGAAAATAATGTTAAAAAACTAGGTTCTAACTATTACATATCTGACAATTTCAGCGCACAAATTAAGAATGTTCCTAAACAAATGGATGAACTTCTGTTATCGTTTCCTGCTTTTAGCAAATCACCTTTGATTAATTCACCTTACGCATTTAATCAATTTCAGAGCTTAGTAGAATTATTAAAACAAAACGGATATTATACAGTTTTGGCAATTAATGGTTCTAATAAAAATCAGTATAAACCCTATCATCATTTTTATGGGTTTGATAAGCTAGTTTCCCGGAAACAAAACCATAAATTACTTGCAACTTTTGAGAAAGAAGTTAAAAATACAACTGAGGATGCTTTTTTTGTTTTCTTTCAAATAGATCACGGAATTAATGAAATACTGACTTACATAAATGAAAATGAGCTAAATAAAAACACATTGGTTGTTGCCAATATTCAAGTATCAGAAAAAATTAATGATATGCAATTTGGTAAAACTTTATACCTAATGCCTGACACACTTAATAAATATTTTGTTTCACCCAGAACACAAAATCTTGACATTTACCCCTCGGTAGTTGACTACCTGAACCTGAACGAAAAGTTTATTGCATTTGGGAAAAGTGTATTTTATAAAACAAAAAAACGTGAAGTATTTCAATACACTGGTCAGGATTACGTGATTTTGGAAGATAGTTTGTTACTACGATATAATGGACAATCAACCAAATGGATTATTGATTACAAAAATGATCCTGATGAATTTTTCGATTTGCAGGATTCTTTACCGGTACAAACAGTACAGTTGAAAAATAAAATTAGAGCAATAATCCAGAAAAATAATGAAATGTTAATTCAAAATAAAATGACAATTAGCGATTAGCTTATGAACAATTTATCCGATAAAATTCTTAGTTTTTATTCAAACCTACAAATTACCACACAATTACCAAAAGGTGTCGATGTTATGAATCCTTATGGACATGATGAAGCAAATAAAGTAGTTTCAACATTTTATAAAAAGTATTATGCTGATAACGAAAAGCGAATTATGGTATTAGGAATAAACCCAGGCAGGTTTGGTGCCGGAATTACCGGAATCCCTTTTACAGATCCGGTACAGCTTGAATATAAATGCAAAATCAAAAACAGTTTTGATAAAAATTCCGAACTTTCTTCTGTTTTTATTTACCAAATTATTGAAGCTTTTGGAAGTATTAAAAGCTTTTATAAAAAATATTATATTAGTTCAATTAGTCCTTTAGGTTTTATTAAAGAAGGAAAAAATATGAACTATTACGATTCTAAATCTTTACAAAATACACTATATGATTTTATAGTTGAAAGCATTCAAAAACAGATTGATTTTGGGATAAGTAGAGAAATTTGTTACAGTTTAGGGCAAGGTAAAAACTATAAATATTTGGTGGAATTAAATAAAGAACATCATTTTTTCAAAAAAATAGTTCCACTGGCACATCCTCGCTATATTTTGCAGTATAAAAGAAAGTTCGTTGATGATTTTATCAATGAGTATTTGATGGTATTGAAAGAATAAATTAAACCTAAACTTGTGTCAAGTTAAGCCTCAAATTTTAGATAGATTATTTTTAACACAATTAATTAAATATTACTATAATAACTAAATCTATCGGCAAATATAAATTGCCAGTAGAGTAGAGTGAAAGGATAAGCGG
>JAOZNO010000729.1 GCA_029933755.1 Bacteroidales bacterium
TATATTGAGCAAATGGCAGCTTTTGCCTATAACAGGAACCGTTTTCATAAAAAAAGAATTGATTTGGGCGAAGGTGTAATTGGGGCTTCTTTTTTAGAGAAAAAAAGAATATACTTAACAAAACTGCCTGATGACTATATGCAAATCCGCTCAGGATTAGGAACGGCTAGTCCAAATAGTCTTTTAGTAGTACCTTTAAAAATTGAGGAAAAAGTTATAGGTGTAATTGAAATTGCATCATTTAATATACTTCAGGAACATGAAATTGAGTTTGTAGAAAAAGTATCAGAAAACATTTCATCAATACTATTCACCTCACTTACTGGCAGGAAAACCCAGGAATTACTTGAAAAATTCCAAAAACAGGCTGAAGAAAAAGCTGCACAGGAAGAAGAAATCAGACAAAACATTGAAGAGCTTGAAGCTTTACGAGGAAGATTAAAATCAGAAGATCCACTATTGCAAAAGGCAGATGCTGGCCAAGCAAGGTTTGTTGATGCAAAACATCGCTAATTAGCTAATATACAACTATCCATACAATTGAAAATATTCATCTAAGAAGGTTTTTTGGTGATTTGTTAAAGAGTACACAGTTCTTAGTAGGCAATAAAAGCTGTACTACAAGGAGCTGCCGACTGAATACTGAGAACTGCTAACTATTAACAAAATGCAAAAAAATAAATTATTACAAAAAAATCGACTTTAAAGGCAGGCTGATTGTTTGTATAATGTCTTTTTTTAGGCTCTTTTTAATATGTGGAACTTATTCAAAGATTTGCAGGAGTTGGCAGTAAACAGGCCACAGTATACAGTAACTATACAAAGTCTGCTTACTGAAAACTGAATACTGTTATCATTTGAAAATAGTAAAAAACATAAAAAAACACAAAACCTTGACTTTATGGACACGTACTAATTATAGACACCTATCGTTTATATTTTCTAAAAAAGCTACGCCATTTCATTAAGATTACACCCCAAAGTGCTTCGTTAAATATACCACCACTCATTTTAGATGTACCTTTACTACGATCAGTAAATATAATAGGAACTTCAACAATTTTAAAACGATATTTGCAGGCAGTAAATTTCATTTCAATCTGAAAAGCATAACCTTTAAATCTAATTCTATCGAAATCAATAGTTTCTAACACATTACGGTGATAACATTTAAAACCTGCCGTAGTATCCATAATGTTCATTCCGGTAATAAGCCGCACATATGCAGATGCATAATAGGACATAATAACCCTGCCAATAGGCCAATTTACTACATTAACACCGGAAATATATCGAGAACCAATAGCTACATCATTTTTTTCAACTGCACAAGCATCATATAGTTTTAGCAAATCATCAGGATTATGTGAAAAATCAGCATCCATCTCAAAAATGTACTCATACTCATGTGCTAATGCCCAGTTAAATCCAGCAATATAAGCAGTACCTAGCCCTTGTTTACCTTTGCGTTCCAATATATGTAAACGCCCTTTAAACTCATCTTGTATCTCTTTAACCTTAGTGCCCGTTCCATCCGGCGAACCATCATCAACAACTAAAATATGAAAACTATCTTTTAAACGTAGTGTTTTCCTAATAATGGCTTCAATATTAGGAATTTCGTTATATGTAGGAATTATTATAATACTGTCGGACATCTGGTAACACTTTATTAATTATGAGTTTACAAAAAACGAAAATAGTAGAATATTTTAAGGAATATATCAATTACGTCTTAATATTTATTAATTTTCATGAGATTAGTGCTCGTCAAGAAATAACCTTTACATTTAAACTTGTTCTTGAACAAACACTTAGCTAAAATTTCAAATCTTTAAACAAATGATTCTTCTTTACAAAATAACGATAAACAATACTTTTCTTATAAATTTCTTTATGGTCAAAATTGCTCTTAATCTGTATTGCTGCTCTTTTTTTTCTGAATTTTGGAATTAACTTATAAAAAGATATATGTGCTTTAAATACTGCTAAAAAATCAGAAAACTGAAATTTAACAAGATATACAGATGCCGATAAACCATCTAAAATCATTCTGATAAACAGAATTTGTATCAACTTAGAGCGTGATAAGTTTTTAAAAAGCATCAACAAGCTATTACGGTAATTCAAATATAATTTTCTTGGGCTATTCACTGGTAAAGCTCCACCACCTACATGAAAAACTTCTGAATCCGGATAATACATTATTTTGTGTCCTGCATTTTTTATCCGCCAACACAAATCAATCTCTTCCATATGAGCAAAAAAATCGTCATCAAATCCATTATGCTGATGAAAAACTTCTGATCTTACAAATAAGCTAGCTCCACTTGCCCAAAATATTTCCGTTTCATTATTGTACTGACCTTCGTCTTTTTCTATAGTATCTAAAATTCGCCCCCTGCAAAAAGGATAACCATATTTATCAATATAACCACCTGCTGCACCTGCATATTCAAAATACTCTTTATTATGATATGATTTTATTTTAGGCATAGCTGCAGCAACTAAATTGTCCTCATCCATTTTATCAATTATGGGAAAAATCCAATCTTTAGTTACTTCAACATCAGAATTTAAAATAATATAATATTCTGCATTAACTTGAGCTAAGGCTTTGTTATAACCTCCGGCAAACCCATAATTTTTATCGAGTAAAACTAATTTAATTTCAGGAAAGTTTGTTTGAATAAAGCTTACAGAGTCATCCACAGACCCATTATCGGCTACATATAATTCTACAAAATCAGATTTTGAATTGCTTATTAATACCGGAAGAAATTTTTCAAGATAATCTTTTCCATTCCAATTTAAAATAACGACAGCAACTTT
>JAOZNO010000730.1 GCA_029933755.1 Bacteroidales bacterium
AGGTGCGAAACATTAGTAACTTATATATTGGTCATTCGCAGCTACTGAGCTTGTCGAAGTATCGCTGTCATTGGCCGTTACATTAGATAGTAGTATGGTATATTGTTAGAGGCGCACGACCCCCGAAAGTGTTCGGGGCAGGACTGTGCGTCTTTACATGCCAAACTGTTGGCAATTACCAGTTGGCAATTACCGGTTACAAATTACTAATTTTCTAAAGGTATTGTAAACGAAAAAGTAGAGCCTTTTCCTTCTTTACTTTCAAACCATATTTTACCACCAAGCATTTTAGTAAATTCCTGACACAAGATAAGACCTAAGCCTGAACCCCTTTCCATATCCGTTCCATAGGTTTTTTTGCTTGATTCGAGATTGAAAATCTTAGATTTATCTTCTTCTTTAATACCAACACCATTATCAGATATACTTATTTGAACAAAACCATTATTTTCCTGTGTCGAAATCTTAATTTTACCTTCATGAGCCGTAAATTTCAATGCATTTGATAAAAGGTTACGTATAATTGTATCCAACATATTAATATCCGAATGTAAAATTAGCTCTTTCTTAGGTTCATAAGAGATTTTAATATTCTTTTTTACTGTCTCACTGGCAAATAGTTTAATATTATTGTTAATAATTTCATTAATGGCTAGTTTTTCCAGTTTTGCTTCTAATTTCCCTCGTTGCGATTTTGCCCATTGAAATAGGTTTAGCATCATTTCATAACTACTTTCCGCAGCTTCATATATTAGTTTGCTGAATTCTTCAATCTTTTCTTTGTCAATAGTTTCTGCATTTTTTAATAGAATGCCTGAAAAACCAATGATGGTGTTAAACGGGTTTTTAAGATCATGAGATATTATTGAGAAAAATTTATCTTTTGTGGCATTCAAATCCCTTAATTCTTGTTCTGAGTTCTGCAGTTTTTTTCTTTCTTGATTTAATTTATTTTCAACATACTTTTTGTGTAGATTTACAGAAGCGAGGTAGATGAAAGCTTCTACAAAATCGTGACTAACAATTTTTGCATTTTCTTTCAGTAAAATAGCAATACTTCCAAAAACCTTATTTTCAGCCATAATACCTATTAAATAAGCGTTTTTAAAGTAGAATAATTCTTTTACGTTTTCATTAATTTTCTTATTTGATATTTCTTCATAGAATTTCTCAAACCCACCTTTATAATCGGTTAATACCTTTTGTTTTGCAATATTTAAAAAATGATTAGAAATATTCATTTTTTCGGCAAAAGGATTCCAGCCTATTTGTTTAAACTCGTTGTTTAGTTTTGATACGTTTGCACCATAAACGTTTTCAGCAATTGCTGTTTTTTCTTCTTCATTAATTGACCCAATTAGAATTACGCTATCAGGTATCATTTTAACTAAAGTTTCACCAATATAATTACTGATATCCTGAAAAGAATTCAATTGTAAAAATGTTAAAGCACTGTCAATTAATAGTTGAAGTCCTGCATAATATTTAAACTTTTTATCTTCAATATGTTTCTGATGTGATATATCCTTAGAAGTACCTATTATTTCAATAACTTTACCGTTTTTATCAGTAATCGCTTTTGCATATTCCTGAAACCAAATAAGATACCCTTCTTTATGGAATCTTCTACATTCATATGTTTTTTGTGATATTTTCCCATCTAAAATATCTTGTAGAATGTCAACAATGAAAATTCTATCGTCTTTGTATATCGTTTTTACCCAATCACTTAATAGTGGCTTAAATTCATTGTTTTTAAATCCCAAAAGGTGAAAAAGGTTTTTATCCAGACTTATTTTTAACATATTTCCATCCAGCTCCCAAACACCCGATCTGGTAGATTTTAGGGCAAAATCATATTTTTGTTTATGACGTTTAAATAACTCGAAAGATTGTTTTTTTTCTTCAATGCTATGCATAATTCCTTGAAAACCTACAGGTTCGCCAAACTGGTTCTGAAGTATAGTTGCTTTGAGCTTTATCCAAATATTGGGATTTCTTTTATGAAGAAGCTTAATTTCAAGTGAAATATAATATTTTTTGGCTATAACAAAACCATTTTTTAATTTTTCTGTTTCTTTACGAAAAGTATCATATATTAAATGATATGAAATGGGAGTAATGAATTCAGTAATAGGGTTTTGATAGTACTCTTCAGATGAAAAACCTGTTAAATTAATAATTGATGAGCTTATGTATATGGTTTTTAGATTTTTGTCTGTTGTCCATACAACGTCATGAATATTTTCAGTAAGTAGCCGAAATTGACGTTCACTATCAAATAGTGCTAATTCAGCTTTTTTACGGTCATCAATATTTCTTAATACAATCTGATATCTTCCATCAGGTAATAATGTTGTAAGCGTTGAAACAAATAGTCTTTCACCACCTTTTTTTATTAGAATTTGTTCCGATGAAAATTCATTGCTTGGTTCATCAGGCTTCTTTCTGGAAAAGCTTTCCGGAATATGTTCATTTGTTAAAAGTTCTTTAACTTTTTTTAAAAGAAGTTTATCTTTGCTATAAGCAGAAAGTGTTACCGCTTTATTATTACATTGAATTATCTGACCTTTTTTATTCCCAATAATAAATGCATCACCTGTTTTTTCAATTAAAGTTTCTAACTTACTTTGTTTTTTATACAGTTTATTTACTAAACTTTTAAGCTCCTCGTTTTGTTCTTTTAGAGACTCAATTTGCCTTTGGTTTATCTCAGACTTTCCTTTATTTAAGTTGTTTTGTTCCAAGTTTTAAATTTCAGCTTATAAGATTAAAGTCTTAAGTTTTAAAGTAAACAAGAGGTTTTAAACCTAACCTGATTAATTCATAAA
>JAOZNO010000731.1 GCA_029933755.1 Bacteroidales bacterium
ATGGGGATAGGAACTTATGTTGCTCCTGTGCTCCTATTGATGAGTATCGGAAAAGTTTATATGAATTTGATGAAATTTCAGAATAATTAGAGTCCATCTATAAAGTCATCGGATGAATATGCTTGTTAAGATTATAGAAATTATAACTCTCGTAATCAGTCAATTTGAAATTAATCTGATGACTATTTGACTAAAAAGTAGACATTATGGACAAGAACTAATTAATAATCAAACACCACATTAAAAGCTCAAAGGAAAAATTTCCTTTGAGCTTTTTTCATTTACAATAAACAAGCTCCTTAACATAATACAATATGATAATTATCATACCAAACCAATAGCAATAGCTATAATTTTATAGCTTATCTATTTACTAATTAAAATGTAAAACAGTGGAAACTCAAAGTGATAATTACGACATCAGTTTCTTTAAGCCGACAACAGAGCTTGCAAAAATTAATCGAAACCTAACAATTAAGCTACTATTAATATGGGTAATTGCAATATTTGGGTTTCACACATTACTCAAAATAATTGAAAAACCAACACCCGAGTCTGCATACATCTCATTTCAAGAGGTTTGGCCTAATGTGCAATCAGAAAATACAACAGTTGCAGAAAACCAGATATTTATTAAATCTGTATTATCTGTTTTAGGAAAATTGTCAATACAAGCTAGTGATCGAATAATTCTTGATAAAGCGGTTAGCTCTATTGTTTACAAATTAGTTCCTGCACAATCTAAAGAAAGTTTTTTTAATCAGGTATCAGAATTTAACAAAATTAAGGATGAAATTACCAGTCTTTCTGATGAGGAATATGTAGCATTAAAAGTGAAAATTACCGAAGAGTCTGCCTCTTTATTAAACCTGAATACATATTCTCTTGAAGCAAAACTAATCCCCTTTGAACTAATTGCCGAAAGTATGAAAAGCTACGACAATAAAAATAATGAACTGCTTGAAGCTGTTATGTCAAAATATTTAATTCATAATCAATCATTTTTAACTGATTTTAAATTTTTAGGCTTCCCATTTCATTATTTCTACACATCTGTATTTTTATTGATTCTTTTTGTTGGTTTATGCTGGTTTTATTGCTACCGAACAGATAAAATTCATGAACAACTAGGCATTGAGTCTTAAAAACCATACTATTTTAAAATATAAAATATGAAAAAAATATTATTAACAAGCATACTTTTGTCACCTGCATTAGTTTTTGCAAACTCAGCCACTGAATTAGAAGGTAGTTTTAAATTAGGACCCGCAATTATTCTTATTACCATATTGGTTTTATTTGTAATGGTAGGGATATTATTCAGAGCAAAAGACACAACAGACTTTTATGCTGCCGGACGTGGTATTTCCAGGATTGGTTCAGGAATGGCAATTGCTTCAAACTGGATGAGTGCGGCTTCTTTTCTTGGTATGGCAGCGCTTATGTATGGGTATGGCTATCATGGATTAGCTTATGTTATTGGCTGGACTGGTGGATATGTGCTACTACTCATATTAATGGCCGGGCAAATCAGGAAGTATGGTAAATATACCGCTGCTGATTTTATTGGTGACCGATATTATTCACAAAGCTTACGGTTAGTTGGTGCTATTGTTGCCATTCTTATTTCAATAGCCTATTGTGTAGGACAGTTCGGTGGTATTGGTTTAATGTTTAAATGGATTTTGGGTATAGAATATTCCTGGGCAGTTATCATTGGTGGTTCAGTCGTTTTAACCTACACCTTAATTTCGGGTATGCTGGGCGTTACAAAGAACATGCAAATTCAATATATCATCATTATTATATCTTTCATAATTCCATTATTTTTACTTACTTATAAATTTGATTATTTCTGGCTGTTACCTCAAATTGGCTATGGTGCAATAGTTTCTGATATTGTTACAGGTATTCCTGCTCCTGAAGTAAGTGCATTAGTGAACTCTTTTGGTCATGAATTTGCCATTACACCCAGTCCTGAATATGCAATGCCCTGGGATCCGGCTTCCGGACAAACATTTTTCCAGTTTATGGCTATTGCATTTTCATTAATGATAGGTACAGCAGGTTTACCACATGTAATTCAACGTTTTTATGTAGTTCCAAAATCAAGTGATGCACGCTGGTCAGTTGTTTGGGGATTATTTTTTATCAGCCTGCTTTATTGGAGTGCCCCGGTTTATTCAGCATTGGGTGAAATTTTATCAGCAAATAAAGAAGTAGGGAAATTAGCCAAAGATGCTATTGTCGTTTATACTGCCCAGCTTGGTGATATTAATCCACTAATTGTTGGATTCTTAGCTGCTGGTGGTGTTTCTGCTGCATTTTCAACGGTTTCCGGGCTTCTTGTAGCTGGTGCATCAGCATTTTCACATGATATTTATGTAAAAGTTTTAAGACCTGATAGCACACCAAAACAACAACTTGCCATGGCACGATACGGAACCGTTTTAATGGCCGTAATCGTATCAATGATCGCATTATTAAAACTAGCTTTAATCGGACAATTAGTAGCAATAGCCTTCTCTTTGGCAGGATGTACAATTTTTCCATTATTCCTGTTAGGAATTTGGTGGAGTGGTTCAAACAGGGCGGGTGCAAAAGCCGGACTTATTGCCGGAGCAACGGTTTCTCTTATTGCATTAGTATATTTTATTGCCGGCAAACAAGGTGTTACATTACCTGCTCACGAATTTATTTCGTACTGGCTTGGTGCATGGTACTTTGCATGGATTGGAGCTCCTTTGGCAATTATTACCAATATTATTGTTTCAAAAATGACAGAACCAACTCCGGTTGAAATTAAGAAGTTTTTAATTGAAAAAGTTCA
>JAOZNO010000059.1 GCA_029933755.1 Bacteroidales bacterium
TAACGATACATTTAGGGGTCTATGTGGGTAATTAATTTATGTGTGGTGCCTAAGTTAGTACTCAACTTGCAAAGTCTTTCAAACTTGGTAAGTTTCCAGAAAAAGCACACTTTATGGACAAACACTAAATAGTGTTAGCACGAAAACTATGCATTTTCTATGTCTCTGATAAGAAAGTGTCAAAGATAAGACTTTTGAAGTCTTAATTTTTAAGAGTTTACCTTTGTAAATGACTGACAATTAAGACGAGAATAACGCAGTATTTGGCGTTTTCTTGCGAGACTAAATGGAGAAAAGTAATACAACACCCTTGAAGCTCATTAGTCAATTTCATTCAAATTATTAATTGAAACCCCAAACTTTTCATCTTCAACATTCCCTACAGGTTCAATGTGAATATTTATGTCATAGACATTTTTAATTTTCTCTTTTACTTTATCTCCAACTTTTTTAGATATATCATGCCCGTCTTTTACTGATAAATCTCCATCAACTTCAATATCCATATCAATAACAAACATATACCCATGTTTTCTCAGCCTGACTTTATGAGGGTTTTTAGCGTCAGTAACTTCGGCAATTGCTTCAAATATTTTCTTATAGATTTCAGGATCAGAACAGCCATCCATTAACTCTTCATTTGTTTTTATAAAAATATCATATGACACTTTTATAATCCACACACTCACAAAAAGAGCGGTAACAACATCGAATACGGGTAAATTTAAAACAATTGAAAAAACAAGTCCAATTAGCACTGCAATAGAAATTATAATATCACTTTGCATATTTTTCCCATTTGCAATAAGCATTAAACTCTTAAGTTGATTTCCACGCTTCAATAAATATCGTGCCAGCAGGAATTTTCCAACAATTGAAAAAAGAGTTACATAAATTGCAACTAATGCAGGCATTTGCCTGGGTTCATTTGCAATAAGACGACTTATAGAACTAATTGCCAATTGTAAACCGGCAAAGAATATTACAAAAGAGAGAAATTTTGCGGCAATGGTATCGGCTCGTCTATATCCATATGCATATTTTATATTGGGTTCACGATCAATTATTTTCCCGGTAACCAGTGTAATTATTGAGGTAATGATGTCACTTGCGGAATCAATCCCGTCTGCCAAAACAGCCATACTCCCAGAGAAGAGGCCTATCGATATTTTTAAGACTGCCAAAACAGCATTCCCAATAATAGCAACCAATGATACTTTTATTATTTTTTCGCCTCTGCTGTCTGTTTTATTCAATTGAGTTCTCTTATATTAGCTAAGAATTAAAAATATTACAAATATCATCATTCTACAAGTTTAATTATTATAATTTTGTCTAAAAATAAATACAAACTCTTAAATATATATTGCTATGAGAGAAAGAGAAGTTTTATTGAACCCTAATAAACTAGTCCGATATTTAAAAAAGCCTGCATCTGAATTCACAAAACATGATATTATCCAATTTATTGATGAAAACAATATTGAGTTATTAAACTTTAAATATGTTGGTGAAGATGGAAAGCTTAAAACACTAAATTTTGTAATTACAAGTAAAGACTATTTAGATTCAATTCTATCAACTGGTGAACGTGTTGATGGCTCAAGCCTTTTTTCTTTCATTGAAGCCGGACGTAGTGATCTGTATGTTATTCCAAGGTTTAAAACTGCTTTTGTTGACCCTTTTGCAGAATCACCAACACTGAATATTTTATGCTCGTTTTACACAGCAGAAGGCAACCCTCTAGAAAGTGCACCGGAATATATACTTAAAAAAGCAATTATTGATTTTAAAAAATCCACTGGATATGATTTTTATGCGATGGGTGAATTAGAATACTATATTTCAGGGTCAAAAGGAAGCTTATATAGATCACCTGATCAGAAAGGTTATCATACCTCATCGCCTTTTACAAATTGGGAACACTTAAGAATTGAGGCTATGCAACTTATTGCACAATCTGGTGGTAAGATTAAATACGGTCACTCAGAGGTTGGCAATTTCTCTAATGAAACAGAAGAATATGAACAACATGAAATTGAGTTTATGCCCGTTAAAGCAGATGATGCGGTTGACCAGTTGGTTATTGCAAAATGGATATTGCGTATGCTTGGCAAAGTGCATCATGTACAGATTAGCTTTGCACCTAAAATCACTGTAGGGAAGGCAGGAAGTGGCCTTCATGTACATATGATGCTGGTGAAAAATGGTGAAAATAAAATGATCGAAAATTTTCAATTAAGTGATGTTGCAAAAAAAATGATTGCAGGTTTACTTAATCTTGCCAGGCCTTTAACCGCATTTGGAAATACCATCCCTTTATCATACTTAAGACTAGTTCCTCATCAGGAAGCACCAACTAAAATATGCTGGGGTGACACAAACCGATCTGTTTTGGTAAGAGTTCCTCTTGGTTGGGTAGCTGAAACAAGTATGATTAAAGATGCTAATCCACAGGAAATAGGAGAAATACCATATATCCCGGGCAAACAAACCGTTGAGTTCAGAGCACCCGATGGTTCTGCCGATATTTATCATTTAATGGCAGGTTTAATTGTCGCAGCTAAAAATGGGATATTGGGTAAAGACTCCTTAAAAAAAGCCAAAGAGCTTTATGTAAATGTAAATATTTTTGCGGATGAGAATAAACAAATACTTCAAAAATTAGGTGACTTACCACAATCTTGTTGGGAGTCGGCAGAAAGCTTAAATGAGAACCGTAAGTATTTTGAAGAAGCCAACATATTCCCAAAAGGTTCTATTGACCGTATTATTAAATACCTTAAAGCTTTTGACGATAAAAATTTAAGTGAACAATTATTCGGCAAAAAGGATAAAATTAAAGAGTTAGTTAAACAGCATATTAATTTTTCATAAATTATTAATTTAAAACCTTATTCAAATATTGTTTTATAATAGACTAGTAAATGAAAGAAAAAACAAAAGATATAATTATTGCTTTTGATGGTCATTCATCATGCGGAAAAAGCACAGTAGCTAAGGCTGTTGCGAAAGAATTGAATTACACATTCATTGATAGTGGAGCTATGTACAGAGCAATCACCTATTTGGCTCTGGAACAAAAACTAATTAATGGAAAAAAAATTGACATTGCTAATTTAAAAACGGCCTTAAACTCTGTTCAAATAAAGTTTATTAAAAATAAAAGAACAGAAAAGCAGGAAACCTGGTTAAACGGAAAAAATATTGAAAGAGAAATACGTGGTATTAAGGTTTCTGATAGTGTAAGCTATATTAGTGAACTTGATTTTGTAAGAGAAAAGCTGGTGGCCTTACAGCAAGAAATGGGTGTTAATAAAAAAATTGTTATGGATGGTAGAGATATTGGAACGGTTGTGTTCCCTGATGCTGAGCTTAAATTTTTCATGACAGCCAGTGCGGATGTTCGGGCACAAAGGCGATATAAAGAATTAACTGAAAAAGGTGAGAAAGTTACTTTTGAAGAAATTAAGCAAAATATTGAAAAACGTGATTATATTGACCAGAACAGGGATATTAGCCCGTTAAAAAAAGCCGATGATGCCATTTTACTTGACAACAGCAATTTAACCAGAGAAGAACAATTGGATTGGGTTATGGAGAAGATTTTAAGTTATAGGTTTTAGAAACGAGCAATCAATATGAATTTCAAAAAATTAATAAGTAATATTTTAAACACGCATGAATATTTACAAAGTAGAGCAAGTAAAGCTATAAATGTAACCTTGTCTGTTAGAAATTGGCTAATTGGATATTATATAGTTGAATACGAACAAAATGGAGAAGATAGAGCAAAATATGGTGCGAAAATTATTGAGCAACTTGCTTTAGAGTTAAAAGATAGCAATATAAGAAGAACTGAAGCAAGGGAGTTACGTCGTTACAGGCTGTTTTATCATTCTTACCCACAAATTGCCAAGTTTTTTTCAGAAAATTACAATTTAAGTCAGATTCGGGAGTCAGTGTCTCCCAAATTAAAAAACACTAAGATTCGGGAGTCAGCGTCTCCCAAATTGTTTGAAAAGCTACAATTAAGTGCTCAAGATATTTTTGATGATCTTGTGCCTGCATCTAAGCTACTTAATAATCTGTCTTTTTCACATTTAAATGAATTAATAATAGTTGACGACAAATTGAAACGTACATTCTACGAAATAGAGTGTATAAAAGGTAGCTGGAGCGTCCGTGAACTTAAAAGGCAAATAGACACATTGTATTTTGAGCGTAGTGGATTATCGAAAGATAAAAAAGCTATGTCTAAATTAATAAATCAAAATATAATACTCCAAAAACCAATTGATGTTATTAAAGACTTATATTTTTTTGAATTTCTAGACTTGCCCCAAACGAACACATTACTTGAAAGCACTTTAGAGCAAGCATTGCTGAATAGCTTTACAGAATTCATTATGGAATTAGGCATCAGCTTTTGCCTTGAATCTCGTCAAAAACGCATATTAATTGGTGATGAATACTTCTTCATTGACCTCGTTTTTTATCACAGAATATTACGTTGCCACATTCTTGTTGAAATAAAAACTAAGGCATTCAAACACCATAATGCTTCTCAATTAAACACCTACCTGAATTATTATAAAACAAAAGTTACTCTTAATAATGAAAACCAGCCTATTGGAATTTTGTTAGTTGCTAAAAAAAACAATGAGCTAGTTGAGTTTGCTATTGGAGGGTTAGATAAAAATTTATTTGTTCAACAATATTTGATAGAACTACCAGACAAAAAACAACTTGAAAAGTTTATTAAAACTGAATTAAATAAACTATAAAATGAATATACAAATAGATCAAAATTCAGGCTTTTGCTTTGGTGTTGATGTGGCAATAAAAAGAGCTGAAGATGAACTAAAGAATGGCAACAAAATATACTGCCTGGGACAGATTGTTCACAATGATATGGAAGTGAAAAGGTTAGAGGATATGGGCATGATTACACTTACTTATGATGAATATAAACAATTAAAGAATGCAAACGTTTTACTACGTGCACATGGTGAGCCACCTGAAACATATGCAATTGCAAAAAAAAACAATATAAATCTTATTGATGCCACCTGCCCTATTGTTATCAATTTTCAGAAAAAAGTAAAAAAAGCACATACTGAATCAACGAATGATGAGCAAATAGTAATTTACGGGAACAAATCACATCCTGAGGTTATTGGACTTGCAGGACAAATTGGCTACAAAGCAATTATTATTGAGAATAAAGAAGATGTTAAAAATGTTAATTTTAACAAACCAATACAGTTATATTCGCAAACAACCAAATCCATTAAAGCTTATAAAAATATTTCTAATTTACTAGAGCAAGAATCAAAACTAAATCTAAATCAGGAAAACTTAAAAATCAACAACACATTATGCGGGCATGTATCTGGTAGGGAACCAAAACTGAAAGAGTTTGCAAAAAATCATGATGTAATTATTTTTGTAAGTGGAAAAAATAGTTCAAACGGAAAGATGCTATTTAATGTTTGCAAACAAGCAAATCCAAACACTCATTTTATTTCATCAAGTGAAGAGTTTAAACCAGAATGGACAAATAATGCAGACTCAATAGGGATTTGCGGTGCCACGTCAACCCCAAAATGGCTAATGGAAAAAATAAAAAAGACAATTATTAATTCAAATAAATAAAAATCCAAGTTTGATTAAGGATATAAAAAAGCGGTTAAGTTCGGCTAAGGTTTTTACCTTAGTCGGCTATATCTAAGCAGGCTTTGCCTGTATTAATAAAAATACAATAAACAGAGGCATAGCCTTTAATAATAATACGACTCAGGCATAGCCTAAGCCGAACAGGGGCAGACTCAATTTTGGTATTACGAAATTAAATATACTCACAAATTAAAATAAAACCTCAGTTCATTTCAATTATCATTTTTACGGTATTGTTTTTGCAATTACACAAATAGTAAATCATTTTGTATCTTTTTAAGAATCATTCAGAAGAGGTTCTATCAAAGGGCGAGATACAAATATTCCTATTTAAGCAGTTGTAAATTATGAATCCTGAAATAAAAAAGGATTATATAAAAAACCCATATCCGGGTATCAGAAGTTTTGATATCGGTGAAAGTGATTTGTTTTTTGGCAGAGAAAAACAAACCACCGAGCTATTCAATATACTTAACAGAACTCATTTTATTTCTATAACCGGAGCATCAGGAAGTGGTAAATCTTCACTGGTAAAAGCCGGCTTAATTCCCAAACTAACAGAAGGCAGTAACAATTGGTCTTATCTGGTTTTCAGACCCGGAAACAACCCATATGGTAATTTCGCAACTGAATTGGGTAATATGCTAAAGGATGTTGGAATTCGCGAAAAAAAAGCAAGGAATAATAAAGATCTTGAAAAAATACTTAGGACTGGTATAGATTCATTCATAGAATATTTTGAAAATTACAAATTCAAAAACAAGATCCTTATTTATGTTGACCAATTTGAAGAAATTTTTCGATTTAGGCAAAATGAATATAATTCTGAAGCCTCAGAGGAATCTGAGAAATTTGTAAATTTCCTAATAGATGCTGCAAAACAAAAATCAATACCCATTTATGTTGTTTTAACATTACGATCAGATTTCTTAAGTGATTGTACTGATTTCGCAAGATTGCCAGATATGATTAATGATGGTCATTACCTTATACCTAAAATGACCTATGGGGAAAAAGTAGATGCTTTTAAAGGCCCTGCCAAACTTGCAGGAGCAGAAATCACAGAAGAACTGAGCCTATTAATCCGCTCACATATAGAAGACTACGATGTTAGCTTGCCGGTACTTCAACACTCTTTAATGCGCACATGGGATTATTGGCTAATTAATTCTGATAGTGGTCAGGCTGTTGACATAGAACACTATAATGCTATTGGATCAGTAACAGATGCTTTATCAGTACATGCGGAACAAATTTTTGGTTTACTACCCGATCTGGAAAAAAGAAAACTTACAGAAAAAATATTTAAAGCACTAACACATTTAGGAGAAGATAACCGTGGAACAAGACGCCCTACACGACTGGACGAAATATGTGAAATTACAGATGCACATGAAGAAGATGTAATTGCAATTATTAATGAATTCAGAGCCGAAGGAAACAGTTTTCTTTTACCGGCAATTCATGTCTTACTCAAATCAGATACAGTTATTGATATTTCGCATGAAAGTATCATGCGTATATGGAAAAGACTGGTTGAATGGGTAGGTGAAGAAACAGAATCGGCACAGTTATACATGAGGATTTCCAAATCTGCTGAGCTTTACCAGGAAGGAAAAACAGGCCTGCTTGCTAATCCTGACTTACAGATAGCCTTAAAATGGCAGGAAGAAAATGAACCTAACGATACATGGGCCGTACGATATGACCCTACTTTTGACCGAACTATGTCTTATCTTGAACATAGTAAGAAAGAATACGAAAAAGCCGTTGCACTTAAAGAAGAAAAACACAGGAGAAGTCTAAGAAGAGCACGTTTTATTGCTATATTTTTAGGATCAGCTTCACTAATATCCATACTCTTTTTAATTGTTGCTTTAAATTTAAAATTCAAAGCTGAGGCAAGTGAGAAAAAAGCAAAAGAAAAGGAAAAAATGGCATTGGTTGAAAGCAAAATTGCTGAAGAGAAAAGGAAAGAAGCCATTTCGCACAAAAGAATTGCCCAACAACAGCAACAGATTGCTGAGCAACAAAAATTAATTGCCGAGGAACAAAAGCTTTATGCAATCGTTCAGCAAAAAGAAGCTTATTATCAAAAACAGCTTGCTTTAGTTGCTAAAAATGATGCAGAAACAGCACGGGATATTGCAAAAAAGCTACAAAATGAAGCTGAAATGCTGCGAGATCAAGCGATTGAACAAAAAAAAATAGCTGAGAATCTTAAAAATAGGGCTGAAATTTCAGAAGCAAGAACAGATACCTTAAGAAGATTAGCTATTGCAAAATCAATAGCCGTTCAGGCTGTTCAGATTTATCAAAACAATCAAAAAGCACAAAATTTAACAAAAGAACAACAAGAACTACCATTAACTTTAGCATTACAGGGATATTATTTCAATAAAAACTATGGTGGTAACCCAAATGATCCTGATATTTATACAGCGCTCTCTGTGGTTTCAAATTCTGAAATAGCAATTAGGGGAGATAATACGCATAGTGATGCGGTTCGAAATATCGCCGTTTCAAACAATGGTAAACTTTTCGCTTCTTGTAGCGATGATGGTACGGCTAAACTTTTTCAATTTAAAGACACAGAAAACCCAACTGAACTTAAAACAGACTTTCAAAACATTACTGCTATAAGAACAATAACTTTCAGCAATGATGATAAAAAAATTATTGCAGGAACTTATGATGGTGATATTTTAATTTGGGATGTGAATAACCCTACTGCAAAACCAACAAAACTCAAAGGACATAATTCAGTAATAAATAAAATAATTTATTCTGATAAAAATGACAAATTCTTTAGTGCAGGGAATGATGGTAACTTGAAAGTTTGGGAAATGAACAATTTGTCTGCGGGATCGAGTGTTATATATAAGGTAAATGACAGAATAGTCGATATTAGTTTCAGCTATTTTGGTAACTTTATAGCTGCCTTATCAGAATCAGGAGAAATCAAAACACTTAATACAGATAATTATTCTGAAAAAGAATTGATAAAATGCGAAGAGGGAAAAGCAACATCTATTATATGGAATGCTGATAATGAGCTAATTATTGGCTTTGCTTCAGGAAAAATTGAAATTCGAAAAGAAGGTAAATTACAGGAGTTTTTCGTACATTCTTCAGGTATTACTGACTTATTATTCGACAGAAAAAATAACCAATTAATGACATCTAGTTATGATGGCTTAGTTAAAATATGGGATTTTCGGAATTTTGATATCGAACCGATAATTATTGAAAATCATGATGCATGGATTTATTGTTTAGCAATAACACCTGATAAAACAAGGTTAATTTCAGCGGGTAAGGATAAAAGTATAATTATCAGCAATATTAATATTGAGCTTTTAAAAACATTGGTAAGGAAAGAGACAAGAACAAATATGAGTCAAAAAAATTGGCTAAGATATGTTGGTGAAGGTATTGAATACAACAAGGAACTACCAGAATAACAGATTATTATTTTGCTAATTGCATAAATATGATAATAAAACGATATATCAATTGAGAAAAGATGAATCAATTAAGAAATATTACAGTACTAACATTCTTCATGTTTGCAAATAGTTTGTTATTTGCACAAACTAACTGCGACTGGTCAACTATTGATGATGCTTCAGAAAATTATAAAATAGGTAATTTCAACCAGGTAATTACGCTACTTGAAAAGTGTTTATCTGAGGGCTTTAATGAAAAGCAAAAAGTACAAGCTTACAGACTTTTAGCAAAAACCCGCTTTGCTTTAGATCAGGACAGTACTGCTACTGCTTCAATCTCAGAGCTATTAAAAATTGACCCTCAATTTCAGCCGGACTATTTAAGTGACTCACCCAAATTTATAAGTATTTTAAATTCGATAAAAGATAAAAATAATGCCTTATTAGTAACATCTGTTTCTAAAAAAGCTGAAAACATTAATGAAGCCTCAGCTACAGTAGTTGTAATAACTAAAAAAGACATTAGAGAAAGAGGCTATTCTAATATTGAAGAAATATTTTACGATTTGCCAGGATTTGATGCAATTAGGGGCAGAGGACCAGGATACTCCCTATTGTATCAAAGAGGATATAGATCAATATCCAACGATAGAACCATACTACTTATTGACGGAATTGAAGAAAATGATTTAGCATCTGACAATATGCCTATTTCAAGGCAATACCCATTATCTCATATAAAAAGGATAGAATATGTTTATGGCCCTACATCAACTATGTATGGTGCAAATGCTTTTATTGGAGTTATAAATATAGTTACAAAATCTAATGAAGAATATTTCTCTGGAAAGAACAAGCTTGCGGTAAGGGCAAAAATAGATTATGGCTCAATGAATACAAGAACTGTTGATGCAACTATATCCGGTCGTTCAAAAAAAATATCATTTTCCGTTACCGGAAGGTATTTTGCCAGCAATGGTTTGGATATTTCAGCTTATAATGAATGGGATTTCAACTTATCAGAAACAGATTATGCTGCTGTAATGGACATTTCAGGTGAGAATACAGAAGGAGGCTATCTTGCACAAGATTACATTGACAACACAGGACTTGACACACTTGATGCACAAGGCTTATACACCATTACACGCAACAGTTCAAATATTGCTACGGACATAAACCTAAGTACAGCAGGAATAAACCGCTCACATTTAAGTGACTCTTCAGTTTTATATCCGCAATCAGGACTACATCCATCAGTTATGAAAAATGATGAAAATTGGTTTTTAAAGGCTCGTATGCAAGTTGGAAAATTTTCTGTAGGAATACAAAGTTGGAAAACAGATGAAGGCCTTGCACCTTGGTACACAAATAAATCATTTTTATTCAGAGAAACCCGTTCGAGGTGGATTGCATGGAACAATATGTTTTATGCAAACTATGAAAATGCTTTAAGTGACAAAATAGTTTTTACTAACCTGCTATCATACAGAATCCATGAGATTAATGGTGGTACTAACTTCGAATTATTCTCAGGATATTATAATAATAAAACATCTTTTGTTGATTTGGCAAACAATAATATGCCAACAATTCGGACTATTTATTATTACCGAACGTCAAATCAATTAAGAAATGAAACCCGATTTACATACACTCCAAGCAAAAATTTTGATATACTTGCAGGAGTAGAACTTCGCTCAAGCATGATTCAGGGTGATTATATCAAATCTGGTGAAGAAAACCCGGATGAAACAGGAAATA
>JAOZNO010000060.1 GCA_029933755.1 Bacteroidales bacterium
TCCCTTGGCCAGATAAAGTGCATGTGTAACTTCTGTACCCTGTTTGCAAATGTTTTCGCCCTTTTTAAAATTAACAATCAAACAACTGTTTTGTATAAGGTTAACATCACTCTCGTGTAGCTTAGTTAAAGAGTATGATTTGTAAGGACATGCATTACAGTTATTTGCCTGAATAAACTTTGCCATAGAATAAAGTGTTTGAATAATAATAGATAAACAAAAGTAACATTTTAAACATGTTTGCCAAACAACCATTTTTTCAAACATTGTTTTAAAACAATGTTTATTTTGGTATTTTTTTAATAATGTTTACTTTTATCCCATACTTTTATAAGGTTTATTTACACTTAACAAAATATCTAACTGTTTTAATTTATAAATAAGATATGAAAAAACTAGTAATACTTGGTGCCGGAACAGGCGGGACTATCATGGCAAATAAAATGCGTAAAGAGCTAGCCCGGGATGAATGGGATATAACTATTATTGATAAATATAAAACTCATTACTACCAGCCTGGATTTCTTTTTATTCCTTTTGGAATGTATAAAAAAAGGGATGTGATTAAACCTAAAGCAGATTTTATTCCTTATGGTGTAGAGTTAATTTATGCTGATATTGATAAAGTTGATGGTGAAAATAACAAGGTATTATTACAGGATGGAGTTGTATTAAACTATGATTATTTAATTATTGCAACAGGAACAAAAATTGTTCCTGAAGAGACACCTGGTCTTAAAGGTGAACTTTGGAGAAAAAACATATTTGATTATTACACAATTGAGGGTTCATCGGCATTAGCAGATTTCTTTAAAACTTGGGAAGGTGGCGATTTAGTTCTTAATATTGCTGAAAACCCAATTAAATGTCCGGTAGCACCTCTTGAGTTTGTGATGTTTGCCGATGCATTTTTTGTTGAAAGAGGAATGCGCGATAAGGTAAATATTCATTATGTTACACCTATGTCTGGTGCATTTACCAAGCCAAGAGCGTCTAAAGTTTTAGGTGGTTTGTTAAAAGAAAAAAATATTAACATTATTCCTGATTTTTATATTGAGAAGGTAGATAATGAGAATAAAAAAATTGTTTCATACGATGAAAAAGAAGTTCCTTTTGACTGTTTGGTTACTATTCCGGTACACATGGGCGATTCAATGATAGGACGTAGTGGACTAGGTGATGATATGGACTTTGCCTTGACAGATAAGTTTACATTGCAATCTGATAAATTCGATAATATTTTCATAATAGGTGATGCTGCTAATCTTCCTACTTCAAAAGCTGGTTCTGTGGTACATTTTTCTGCTGAAATTGTTTTTGAAAATATGATGTGTTCTATTGAAGGTCGTCCTTATACTGCTAAATTTGATGGACACTCAAACTGTTATATTGAAACTGGTTTTGGAAAAGGTGCACTAATTGATTTTAACTATGATACAGAGCCTTTACCCGGATTTTTCCCTTTTCCTGGAATTGGACCATTTGGTTTGTTAAAAGAAACCAGGATGAATCATTATGGTAAACTATTGTTCCGCTGGATATACTGGCACATATTGCTAAAAGGCAAAGAAATGCCAATTAGTGCTCATATGACTATGGCTGGTAAAAAAACACATGATATTTAAAAGTTGAACTTAAAGAAACTGATCATGGCAGATATAAATATGCAGGAACAAATAAATGAAATAAATCGGAAACTAGACCTGGTTCTTTCAGAAATAAATACACAAAGACTAAAAAGAGAGGAAGTTACTGATCTGGTTGATGATTTAACTATAATAGGAAATGATGTATTCGCAAGTACTGTCAAAACACTTGATAAAGCTGGTGTAGAGCTTGACTACGAAGCATTAAATAGTCTTCTCATTCGTTTTGTCAGGAATATAGGAACATTTAACGGAATGTTTGAAATGCTTGAAAGTGCAAATGATTTAATGAAAGATTTAACACCTATCATTAATCAGGTTGGAGTAGATGCGATTCAAAAAATGACCGAATTTGAAGAAAAAGGATATTTTGCATTTTTTGGCGAAGCAATGAAAATCATGGATAATATTGTTGAACATTTTACACCCGAAGATGTAAGTGCATTAGCTGATAATGTGGTTACAATGATGGAGACTGTGAAAAGTATGACCCAGCCGGATATGCTAGAAGCTATGAATAATGGCTTATTGGTATATAAAAGTATGGAAACTAAGAATGTTAAGGAGTATTCAATGTGGAAAGCTTTCCGTGCAATGAATTCACCAGAAATGAAAAGAGGACTTGGGTTTATGATAACATTTATGCAAAAATTATCAAAAACACTTAGTGAAGGAAAAAGTAATTAAAAAATAACTTAAAATACGAAATTATGGCAGAAAAAACTTATGCAGGCGTAACTGTTAATATGGATGATGAAGGTTACATGACAGATGCAAGCCAGTGGACAAAAGAAGTTGCAGCTGAAATAGCCAAAGAAGATGGCTTAGATCTTACAGATAAGCATTTTGATGTTCTTGAATTTATTAGAGAAAAAGTGTCAAGTGGTGCAACATTAACTATTCGTGCTATTGGCAAATCCGGACATACAGATATTAAAGGCTTTTATAAACTTTTTCCGGGTGCTCCATTAAAGAAAGCAACAAAGTTTGCGGGTGTTCCTAAGCCTTCAAGTTGTGTTTAATATTATTTAGTAGATTATTAAAAGGGATGGAAGCAGGAAGATCGAAGACGGAAGCAATTACGCTTCAGACTTCTGTCTACGGTCTTCTTACCTTAAAACTGTTAAAAAACTTAAAATATAGTTATGAGCGAAGAAAAAAAACATCCTTTAAAAAAGGTAATTATTGTGGTGGCCAAAGGTGCAATTGAAGATGTATATGCAGGTCTAGTAATGGCAAATGGTGCTGTTATGGAAGGTATTGAAACAAAATTATTCTTTACTTTCTTTGGACTTGACGCAATAACCAAGAAAAAAATGAATCACTTGCACACTTCAACAGTAGGCAATCCGGCAATGACTATGCCAGGAGGTATTCCTTTCCCAACTTGGTTAGGAGGTATTCCCGGTATTGAAGCCGCTGTATCTTCAATGATGAGAAAGCAAATGGAAGATTTGGATATTCCGCCTGTTGATGAATTTATTGAAATGATTGTTGCAGGTGGTGGCGAACTTTATGCATGTAAACTTGCGGTTGATATGTTTAAACTAAAAAAAGAAGACTTGCATGATGATGTTATAGATATTATTACGGTTGGTGATTTCTATGAAATGTCTGATGGGCAGCAAACACAAATAATTTTCACCTAAGGGATTAACGAAATAACCTATACGTTTAAACTTGTTTGTTTTCCCTTTTTCTTCTTTAAAAAACGCTTTAAATAGCTCGCTATTATTCACTGTTTTTTTGAATTCCTTTTAAAGGTGTTCATGAGATCGCTTCGCTAAGTTTGCAGTTTTTTTAAATCGAAAAAGAACAAACAAGCTGCCTTTAAATTGAATACGTTATTCCACAACAAACCCTAAGTTTAAATAAACTTATATTTAAAAAATCCTGAACAGCTGTAGTTGTTTGGGATTTTTTTTTAACAAGTCAGGGTAATTTACAAATAAGGTGTAAAGAATATCAGGATGGTTCTTTCATAAAATAGCTTAACTACAAGATTGTTAATAAACAAAATGGGTTAATGAGTTGTGATAAGGTATTATGTATGAGTATACAGGAATAGAATTTAAAGCTATTAAAGTGATGATGTTTTATTAGCGCTTACAGGTAAATATTAAATAATATAAAAACGGGCTATATATCCAAAAAAAATAATGACAACTATTAATTAAAACAACTAAACAATTCATTACATAATTTTTGGTACACTTTTAGTATATAATTTAAAAAAAATAATTTACTTTATGTTATTTGATTTTTATACAAAAAAAATCAAGGTATTTGTTTCCGAAGCGTCTGAAGATATTTCTTATCTTAAGAGCATGTTAGAAAAGGTGCTTGAAAGAGCAGGAATGGAAGTGCTGCATCTTGAAAGTTCTGATATGGAAAGTGAAGAACTAATTATTCAGCGTACAAACGAGTTGATAAATATTGCCAACTGTTCAGTACATTTATTGGGCAGGTCACAAATACGCATAAATTTAGAGAAGGAAGATACATCATTACAGGATTTTCAGTTTATAAAAGCACAAAATAAAAGTAATTTACCAGATACCTTATTTAAGGTTTTTGTTTGGCATCCGGAATCTATTTCAAAAAATGATATTGACGAAAATCAAGATGAATTCATACGTTCAGTTAGGCAGCGAATACACCAAAACATGATTTTCTCGAATAGGGATTTAGCAATTTCTTTTGTAGAAGACATAAGAGCAGTTATGTTCTCTGGCAAAAAAAGCAAATACAACATTCAGGATGCAGATTTATTTTTCATTTATAATGAATTAGATGATGATTCTGCCAATGAGATAATCGATATGGTTGCAGATGTTATTGAGGTAAGAAAAATTGAAATAACTTTAAGCGATGATGTTGATTACTCTGAACTGGTTGTACAACAAATAAACAAATCAAAATTAGTTGTTGTTTATTACAAACATACAGCTGACTGGGCTTTGCCTTTTGTTCAACAGGTATGGAAAAAAGTAGGAGGTGCTTCATCTAACGCACCAATTTTATTTATTGGTGATTCAAATATTTCGAAAAATAAAAGTGTGAGTTTTGATGCACCGAAAGTAATTTCGCAGGTAGTGTCGCAAGAACTAATTCCAATAGAAATAAAAGTTCAATTTGATAAAATTTTAGAATAAACAAGATTAGTGAGCACAAAAATTTGTCCATATCCGGGATTAAGACCTTTCACTGAAGATGAATCTATTTTCTTTAAAGGGAGAGATTTGCATATAAGGCAAATTATAAAACAACTTGAAGATAAAAAAATAACCATTATTACCGGAGCATCCGGAGATGGGAAATCTTCGTTGGTATATGCCGGTGTTATTCCAAATGCCCGGGCAGGTTTTTTTCATGCAGAATACAATAATTGGTTAATGTGTGATTTTAAACCAGAACGTTCACCACTGATTAATTTAGCTCATAGTCTGTCAGAAAGCATGGAGCTAAATCAAAATGAAATTGAGCAAGAACTAAAATTAGGTTTTTCTTCACTAATTAAAATATATAAGAATTCGCATTATTACATTGACAAGGAATCAGATCAATGGCAAAATGCTGATAAAGAAGAACGAAAGGAACTAAAATCAAAGGCTGCAAATTTATTCATTTTAGCAGACCAGTTTGAAGAATTTTTCACAAACCCCGAAAATTACCTTGAAGGTGTTCCATCGGAAGAAGCATATACAACAATAAATGTACTACTGGAGACAGCAAGTATTGCAATTACTGAAAACTTACCTGTCTATATTGTTTTTACAATGCGCTCTGACTTTATCAGTCAAAGTGTTGCTTTTAAGGGCTTACCAGAGTTTATAGGATATAGTCAGTTTTTTGTACCACGATTACAAAGAAATGAATTGCAACAAGTAATTGAAGAGCCTGCAATGTTAGCAGGAGGGAAAATTTCAAAACGACTAAGTGAAACCCTTATTAATGAATTAAAAGATGGTTTTGATCAACTACCCGTTATACAACACACATTAAGTCAATTATGGAGTGTAGCCAAAAATGGCGATGATGAAATAGACTTAGTACATTTAGTAAAACTTGCAGGTTTACAAACAAAATACCTATCAGAAGATGATTTACAAGAGTTTAACTCATGGATTAAACATGAGGATAAGTTTAAGCAAAAATTCTATAGCGAAGCTGAGCTATCAAATGTATTAAACACGCATGCAAATATTTTATATGAAACAGCATATTTTTATTATTCTGAAATTGTTAGTTGGGCTGATCAAAACATATCTGAAGAGGATGCAAAATTTATTATAAAAATTGCTTTTCAATCACTAACAAAAATTGATAAAGGCCGTGCTGTACGAAACCGTGTAAGCTTAAGAGAAATTACTGATATAATTAACCGCGAAGATATAATATATGAAACAGTTTGTGGTGTTTTAAATGTTTTTAGATTACCAAACAATAATTTTGTAAGACCATATATCGTACAAAGTGATATTGAAACTCAGTACCTTCCAGCTGATACTGTTTTGGATATAACCCATGAGGCTTTAATAAGGAATTGGGGCTTACTTAGTTTCTGGGAAAACGAAGAGAAAGAAAATTTCAATGACTTTCAGGATTTTAAAATCCAGTTACAGAGATGGTTAGATAATGAAAAATCTGTTGAGTTTTTACTTCCTTTGGGAACTTTAGTTCATTTTGAAAAATGGTATAAAAAATTTACACCTAATAAATATTGGATAGCAAAATACGACAAAAGCTTTGATTCTGTTGAAGAGCAGCTTGAGAGGGCAGATATTTTAGCAGATGATATTTATGAATATCTAGCAGAAAGTAGACAAACCATTAGGCAAATAGAAAAACGAAAGCGCCGGCGAAGAGTCGTTTACTTTTTAACAACCCTGGTTATAATGATTGTACTTTCTGGGTTTACATATTGGGCAATGCAGGAGCGTGAAAATGCAATTATACAACAACGGTATGCTGAGGAACAAAAAGCTTTAACAGAACAACAAAAAATATTTGCAGAGCAGCAAAGAAATAAAGCTATATCTGCAACCAAATTAGCTGATATTGAAAGGTTGAAGGCCGAATATAATGCCAATGAAGCTCTACGTGCAAAAATACAATCGGATAGTGCCCAAAAATATGCAGTTTTTATGCAAATTATAGCTGAAGAACAATCAGAGATAGCAAAAAAAGAAACTAAAAAAGCTAAAAATGAAAAGATTAGGGCTGATGAGCAAAGAACACTTGCCGAAGAACAAAAAGTATTGGCAGAGGTTGCAAGTGATAGTGCTAATAGTTTAAGTTATCTGGCTTTATCAAGAGCACTCGCTTTAAAGGCTCAAAATAATTATGAAAACTCAGAAATCAACTTATTGTTAGCTATTCAAGCATATAAGTTTAATAATGAATATGGGGGTATACAACGTCACCCGGATATATATAATGCATTGAGATACTCCTTAATGGCCAATGGGAAATCTAATATTTTAGATATTTCAAAAGATAAAATAATTTCATTTTTTGTTTCCGGCTCAAACTTAATATTTCATACCATCAACAATTCTGTTGCAGTTTATGATATAAAAAATCGCAAAATTGTAAGTCAAACAGCTCTTTTCAAAAGTAAAATACCTGTAAATACGTCATATTTCTTAACAGAAAATATATTGGTAATAGGATTCGAAAATAAGGAACAGAAACTAGTATACATTAAAGAGAAAAAGAAATATAAGCTTAAAGGTCATACAAGCCTGATAAGAAGTGCTGATTTAAATCCTGACAATAGCGAATTTGCAACAGCCGGGCGTGATAAAACAATTAAAATATGGAAATTGCAAAAAGAAGATCAATCTTCGCTAAAGTCAATTAAAACAGATTCACGTGTTAATGCAATAAAATATATGGCTGACAATAAGCATATTTTGGCAGCTACAAATAATGGAAGTATTATTCTTTGGGATATTGCAAATGAGAAACAAACTCTATTAGATAAAAAAGATGGAACCAGGGCAATTTCAATTGGAATTAGTGACAAAAGGGATATTCTTGCCGTAGGTTTTGATAATGGGAGTGTTTTAATTTTTTATCCAAATAAAAATTTTAGCAGGAAAAACTACTTGTTAAGTAATGCAGGAATAAACTCGATAGATTTTAATTCATCAGCTTCATTATTATCTGTTTCGAAAGAAAATAAGCGTGTCGATATTGACAATATGAATGCTATGACAATGAATGCTATTAAAATATTTGACCATGATGTAAAAGTTAGAAGCTTACTTTTTTCTAAAGAAGACCGACTTTATGGGCTGTGTGAAGATAATACCATACGTTTTTGGGAAAAAGACAATAAAGTTTATGCAAATAAGGTTAAATCTATGATATCAAGAGAATTTACTAAAGAAGAATGGGATCTCTATGTAGGGAAAAATGTTCCATTTGGGCAAAATAAAGAAAAATAAAAAATAAGCAGATGAAACAAGCCCCGTAAAAAAGCGGGGCAGGCTATGATTAAAAGAATTATTAAACATTCAAGCTAATGATTATTTTACATCATGCGGTACTTCCGCAGTAGCGGAACAGGCTATGTGGCAAATGAAAGCAATTAAAAAATAAACACATGAAAAATAAGTTCATTTTACTAATAAGCTTCCTTTTTATAGCATTAAGTAGTTTTGCCCAAACCGAATGTGAAGATAAAGTGGTTGAAGCTCAAAAACTATATGAAGAAGGGAAATATAAGGATGTAGCTGCAATTCTCGAATTAGTTTTTGATGAATGTAAGCTAAACAGTGAGCAAAAAAAAGAAGCCATGAAATACCTTATTGGTGCATATTATGAAATGGATGAGCTTGAATTAGGCGAAGAGCAGATAATAAGCTTTTTAAAAAAACACCCATATTATATAGCCAGTAAAAAAAATGACCCATATGCATTTCGAGAAGAACTTAAGAAGTTCAAGTCATGGTCAAGATTTTATGTAGGTGCTAAAGTTGGTATTCCAACAGCAATTGTAACAGTTGATAAAATATATCCAATTTTAGATACAGCAGATTATAATCAGGAATTTAAGTCAAGTCAGGCTATCGCTTTTGCTCTTGAAATTGGATGGAATCTTAACAAATACATTTCGGTGGCTTCAGGTATTGGGGGAAATATTCTAAGCTTATCTCAATCCATTCCTATGTACCAGGGTTTAAATTTTAATTATTCTGAGTCTATAATTGAAATGAGTGTTCCTTTATACATAAAGCTTTCTTACCCACTCAGAGGAGGCTTTATTCCTTCTGTTTATGCCGGAGCTGAAATCACAAGCCTTTATTCTGCAGAATATAGTTATAATTATACAGCTTCAGATCTTGCTGATAATGATTTGGCATTTATGCTTAACAAAAAAAGGAATAATGCAGAAATAGATCATCTAACTGAACGAACTGAATATAGACAAGCAGCAATAGCAGGTGCAAGATTCACATATCAACTAAAAAAAATTAACTTTTATCTTGATTTCAAGTTTAAAAAAGAATTAGACTTATATAATAATCCTGAGCACCGATTTGTACATACAGACCTATATATTAGCAATAGTTATGTTATACCTGATATTTATTTGGATTTTTATGAAATATCAGCAGGTTTTGTATTCAACTTTGCTTATAAAGTTAAATCAAAGTATTAGAAAAAAACATACTTAAATAATTATTTATTAGATGCGATTACTTACAATCATAAAAATATTTTAAAAAAAGCTACGAAATGAAATATTCAGTTTATACAATTCTAATTTTAAGTTTTTTTTACTTTTCTTGTCAAAAAAATGACCCAGAAATTGCAGGTGTGGATGAATTATCAGCTATTTCTTATTCTGAAAAAATATATACTCAACCTGTTAATATCAATAACCAGATAATATCGGTTATTAATGATGGCACATCAACTTTTTTAAATGCTTACGATCAAAATGGTTTAAAAGTGTGGAGTTCAAATATAGATGGATATATTATACCAGATTTATCTTTCGATGATTTATCTTTTTTAGAACTACAAAAAAACAGTCAGGGCGAAGTTTTACTTAATATGTATCATGTAGATCGAGACGAAGAAACACTTAAATCCGTAAAGTTTACTAATTATGGCATTTACCATAGTGAGTTTACTGATTACATTCACCAAACAGATACAATTATACACCAAACAGATACAATTGACTTGCAAGGTGATTCTGAATTTACAGCTAATGGAATAGTAGCCTTGTCTGATGGTACAACTGCTGTAATTTCATACTGGAAACCCAATTTGCCAGATACAACTTTTATTCAAATGTCTCTTTATAGCACAAGTGGTTACCATATAGCTGAACGATATTTTATTCTAAACGAAACTGTTGATATAGGCTATGTTTACATTTCATCGAGCAATAGTTTAATTCTTGAATCATACAACGAGGCTGATGACACAAAATTTTATATTATAAATACCCAAAGCAATGCAATATTTGTAAGTCCTGTTCTACCTATATTTGATTTATATTCATTTTATGAAAACTCTAATGGACATTTTATATTTACAGCTAGTACTTTTAATGCTTCCTTAGATTATTTGGGGCTGGTAATTAGCATCAGTAGTCAAGGGAATTATTTATGGCATAAAACTTATTTTAATAGTTCTGCATGGATGTTTATGTCAACAACTGAAACAACTGACGGATACTTATTTACAGGCTTTGATACAAAAAACATTTTAGTGGAAAACTTTGATTGGCGAACAACATTTAATACTGAAAATGTTAAAGCAGTTGTTTTAAAAACAGATTTTCAAGGGAATTTTGAAAATAATATTGGTTGGTCAAGTACTTTGCAAACAGGGGAATCAACTGTAGGAGCAGCTGTTTTAAATAATGAAAATCTTACTTTTTTTGGTGGGAAATATGACAGGTCTATACATAATACTATTATTTTAAAATTAAATCAAGACGGCACTGTAATAAACTAATATGGGTATGTAATCATTACCCGTAATTAACAAAGCATATTGATAATATATTAATATTCAGTAGATTAAAATATTTTATAAGGAAACATAACTTATTGATTTATTTACACTTAATATTCGTACGGGTGAAGATGACATACCCACGTAAACTAATTAGTGTTTGTCCATAAAGTGTGCTTTTCTGGAAACTTACCAAGTCTGAAAGACTTTGCAAGTTGAGTACTAACTTAGTAAGT
>JAOZNO010000061.1 GCA_029933755.1 Bacteroidales bacterium
ATTAACTGATTCATTCCCTTTGCAATTTCATTCCAGTCTAAATCATCAATTGCATTCTCAAGGTATGGAATTGATGAGACTTTCTCAGGCAAATTCTTTATGTAATTCTGGATTTCCGGCCAGCTTGTAGTAAAAGAAATGTAAGTTGAACCAACCTCTTTGGATACCATTACGCCTATAAAGGTAAGTGGAATAACAATAACGATTAATACAATAAGCAGTGTCATCATTGCTGCTTTTGAACTGTTTTCTTTATATCTTTTAACAAAGTATGACATTGGCTTCTTAAATAGAATCGCTAGCACAATGGCCATAAAAATATCCATTATAAAAGGGCCAATAACGTAAAGAAAACCAATTGATACTGCTATAAGAATAATAAAGAAAAAGATTTCCTGAAGGTTCAGATTTTTCACTTGTATAAGATTAGGTTAAACGTCAGTATTTCAAACTCATGATTTTCCATGACGTAGAATATTCATGTTTTATTTATGTCTTTTTGTGAGTATTTGCTTCCTGAAAATTGGAATGTGCAATGAGTATTTCTCACGAATAAACTTATGCTAAATTACTGAAAATTAATTATATTATAGTTATTGAACGATAATTTTACTTTAGGTAACCTCTAGGAACTCTAATTTCTAAACGACACACTCACTTTAAAGGTATATTCTAATTAAAATTGTCGGAAAATTCTTTTTTTAATTTATCTAATGCAACCTTTAAAGGAGGAGCATCAACCTTAATATACATTTCAAGAATCAGTTTACTTAAATCACTTGCTTTTGCCGACGGGTTTATATTACTTCCGGCCACGTTAACCAATTTAACCATATTTTCTTTTGCTAGCTTAATAACTTCCCATGTTTCATAACCAATATAAATTTGTTGCGATAGATTATGATCAAATTCAGATCGAATATTTTTTAATAACATTATTTTAAAATCTTTAGCTATAATACCCGGTGCATGTACTCTTACTAATAAGTTTTCCGGTGATATTCGTTCAAGTAAAAGAACCATTCTCTCATAAGCCTGTAGCTTTATAGGTGTTGTAAGTTTTTGATTATTCAATAATAAGGCTTGTTTTTGCTGTCGTGATTCTTTATCAATAAATTGTTTAATAAGTAAGTAAGCTGTCAGCATTACAACAATGGATGGAATTGTGTATTGTAGGGAATTTAATATAATGTCCATTTTCTGAAAATTGTTTGATTGTTTTATGCAAATATAGTAATTTATTTATTCTAACAATGTGTAATTACAAGTCTCTATTAATTAAAGAGTTTTATGATTTCAAATTAGCATATCGTTTGGAAAAAAATTATGTCAAAAAAAACATGATGATAGGAGTAATTTGAATTATTTTATATAATTTCATTCCCTAAATTGAATTATTACATTGATGAAGACTTTTGGTGTGAACAGCTTAGGAGAATATGATTCTTACGTGATGCTTAATGGTTGATATTCAGTGATATAAAAAAAATGACATATGAATATAAAAGAAATAATTGATTTTGTAAAAGGTGTAGAATTTTTTGAGTCTTTAGATTCAAAAGAATTAGAGCAATTTTCTGAAAAGTTAATTGTTCAAACATATAATGCAGGTGTTTTTATATTTAAGGAAACAAAAAAACGGACATCAGTAAATATTCTTTATGCTGGTGATGTAGAACTATTAAAAAAGACCCCAAAAGGTGAGCAAAAAAGACTTGCTTATTTTTCAATGGGTGATATTTTAGGAGAGGGAGCTTTTATTGATGATACTCCACACTCTACGTCTTCACGTACCGTTACTCCATGTACCGTTTTTTCAATTGATCGAACTAGCATTGAAGATCTCTTTAAAGAAAATCCAGCTTTGGGTTTGAAAATTAGTATACGCTTAACCAAAGTTATTTCAAAACGGATGAGAAGCTCTAATACCCGTTTCGTAAGCCTTGGGACACAGTATATTTCTGGTGAAAAAAGAAAAGAACATGATTTGTTGGGTGATAAAGAGGTGCCAAATGAGGTGTATTTTGGTATTCAGACACTTAGAGCTATTGAAAATTTTGATATTACAGGAGTTCCTTTAAATTTCTATCCTGATTTAGTTAAAGGTTTTGCATGGGTTAAACAGGCAGCTGCAAGAGCAAACTTTGATTTGGGCTTGCTGGATGAAGATCTTTCAACGGCAATTAATGAGGCTTGCACCAGTATTTTAAATGGTAAATATCATAAGTGTTTTGTAGTAGATATGATACAGGGTGGTGCTGGAACATCTACTAATATGAATGCCAATGAAGTTATTGCCAACGCTGCTTTACAAAATATGGGCTATAAAAAGGGGCAGTATGAATATTGCCACCCCAATAACCATGTGAATCTTTCGCAATCGACCAATGATGCATATCCAACAGCAGTTAAAATTGCGATTATTAAAAGGAATAAAAACATGGTTAGGTCATTATTAGATTTAATTGCTGCATTTCATGATAAAAGTGAAGAGTTTGCACATGTTTTAAAAATGGGAAGAACCCAGCTTCAGGATGCTGTTCCTATGACTCTGGGTTTGGCGTTTGGTGCCTATGCATCAACATTAGAAGAGGAAGTTGAGAGACTTACATCTAATGCAAATCTTTTTCTTGAAGTAAATATGGGGGCTACTGCAATTGGTACAGGAATAAATTCAGACCCTGATTATACACGTAGAGTTATTGGCCACTTAAGAGAAGTTACAGGAATGGATATAGTGAGAGCCAAAAATTTGATTGAAGCTACTCAGGATACCAGTTCTTTTGTAATGTTTTCGTCTGCTATAAAACGATTGGCTATAAAATTATCAAAAATATCAAATGATTTAAGATTGCTCTCCTCTGGGCCACGTGCCGGATTTAATGAAATTAATTTACCTGCTGTACAGCCTGGATCATCAATTATGCCGGGAAAGGTTAATCCTGTTATACCCGAAGTTGTTAACCAAATTGCTTTTAAAGTTATTGGCAATGATTTAACAGTGTCTTTAGCTGCTGAGGCTGGTCAGCTTGAACTTAATGTTATGGAACCCGTAATTGTTCAAAGTATTTTTGAATCAATGGAAATGCTTATAAATGGGATGGAAACATTAAGGAGTAGTTGTATTATAGGAATTACTGCCAATGAAGAACATTGCCGGAATATGGTAATGAACAGTATTGGTATAGTAACAGCCTTAAACCCTGTCATTGGTTATGAAGCCTCTACCATAGTTGCTAAAGAAGCACTTGAAACAGGTAAAGGAGTTTACGAACTTGTTTTAGAGAAAAAACTTTTATCAAAAGAAGAAATTGATGAAATTTTAAAGCCGGAAAATATGTTAAGACCAAGAAAATTTAATAATAATAAATGACCCAAACTTGAGTCTGCTCCGAAAAGTCCATAAATGACAATCTAGTCATCCGATGAATTTGTAATTAGCTGATTATCAGATTGAATAAGTTTCAGCATTTTGCAAAATCATTCATCAGATGACTTTTCGGAGTGCCGTCAATTTTTAAGTTTTAAAACACGCTTAATAAATCTTGAAATATTCGTAAAGTTTCTTTCTTTGTGTAAAACTTATTTTAAACCAAAGCATTTGCATAAGCACATAAACGAATGGGGAAAATTGAGAAAGTATCTGATCGGCTGAAACGTATATCTGTTTCACAAACCCTTGAAATGGCAATGCGTAGCCGGGAATTAATTGAGAAAGGTGTTGATATTATTGATTTAAGTATTGGACAACCCGATTTTAAAACGCCACCACATATTAAAGCTGCTGCGATAAGGGCAATAGAGAACGATTATACATTTTATACGCCGGTTGCCGGTTTTAAAGAGTTAAGACAGGCGATTGTTAAAAAGTTTAAAAAGGAAAATAATCTTGATTTTGAATTAAATCAAATAGTTGTTTCCAATGGGGCAAAGCAAGCATTAGCCAATGTTATTATGAGTTTGGTTAACGAAAATGATGAGGTTCTTGTGCCTGTTCCGTATTGGGTTAGCTATGGTGAAATAATTAATCTGGCTAATGGGGAAAATGTATTTTTACCTACTGATGTGGAGGATGATTTTAAAGTAACTCCTCAACAGATACGAGATGCTATAACTGAGAATACCCGCTTATTTATTTTTAGTTCTCCTTCTAATCCTTCAGGAAGTGTGTATTCAAAAAAAGAATTAAGGGAAATTGCAGAAGTAATTCGTGAAAACGAAAACCTGTATGTTATTTCTGATGAAATATATGAACATATAAATTTTTTAGGAAAACATGAGAGTATTGCGCAGTTTGATTTCATTAAAGATCAGGTAATTGTTATTAATGGTGTTTCAAAAGGTTATGCCATGACTGGTTGGCGAATTGGTTATATGGCTGCACCCAAGTGGGTAGCTGACAATTGTGTTAAACTGCAGGGGCAATATACTTCCGGAGCCTCCTCAATTTCACAAATGGCTGCTCTTGAAGCAATATCTTCAGATGATAATATTTACACTTTGGGTATGAATGCTGCATTTAAACGTCGACGAGATTTAATTATTGAGCTAATGTCAGGTATCAAAGGTTTTAGAACAAATATCCCACAAGGTGCATTTTATGTTTTTCCTGATGTTTCAGAATTTTTCGGTAAATCAGATGGTTATATTATGATAAAAAATGCCTCTGATTTGGCAATGTATTTATTAAATGAAGCACATGTTGCTGTTGTTCCGGGTACTGCTTTTGGTGATCCTAAATGCATACGTTTTTCTTATGCAACATCAAGAGAGAAAATAAAAGTTGCATTTGAAAGGATTAAAAAAGCATTGGAAGGCTTGCATAAGGAAGGCTAATTTCCTTTTTAATCTTCTTTCTTTTCATCAGGTGTTTTAAATAGTGATGAAACAATATAACCTACATAAGCTCCAAAAAAGGTTTCAATAATACTAAATGAAATTTTAAGTTCTTCAAAAGTCATTAGATTAATAGCCTTTAAAACTATAATAATAAAAATTGATGAAAAATGAAATGGTATTGACCAATATGAGATAGTTACATACAGTTGATTAACTGGTTTTTCATTAGGAGGATTGTCAATTACATTCTTGTTTTCAATCGCATATTTTACCAAAGCACCAATGTAAACCGCTGTAACTGGTGAAATTAGGGCTATAAGTACGGTGAATTCATCAGGTAAAAAACCGTTAAACAAATACAAAATGATAATTGTAACAAATAAAACAGCATTAGAAATAAGAATAAATTTGCTGATTTTGTTTCTTAAAATAGTTTCGCTCATAATTATATTCTTTTACCCTGTTTGTATCTAATTTGTTAGTAGATTTTTTATTCTTATTGCAAGTTTAGCCTCGTATCGTTCTAAGTCGTTTTTGAAATCAGTCTCCATATTCCTGTATTCACTTCTTCTGGGTAAAAATCCAAAACCACCACAGTATTTACCCATAACATCAATCTTAATATCAAACTCACCTTCCTTTTTTGCTAATCTGAATTCAATACGAATGTATTCAAAATAATTCCTGTCATCTAAAATTTCTTCACTTAACTGAGTTACCTCAAAAGTTAGTTCGTTATATGTCTCTTTTAGGATTTCAATTTCAGCATCGTACCAAAAAGTACCTTTCTTAGAAAAATATTCTGTTAAATATTCATTGATTTTGTTCCTTGTTATTTTTAAATTAGCTGTATTACTGCCACTGGCAGCATATTCAATAACAGGCCCGTCAGATACATTTAAACTTTCTAGTTCAATGTTCATAATGCTGAAATTTCGGGTCTTTGAAAAGCCTCTGTCAAGACTCTTTGATTTTACAACTACCCCTTTCTTTTTATTATAGAGAACTTCAGCTATCACATCCTTTTCATTTAGCTTGTAATTGAGCGTTAAGGAGTCTTTTCCTAATTCAAACTCAAATGCAAAAAAGTTAAATACTTTTCTGTATAGTGCATTTAAATCAGTAGAGTCATAGTCGTGTTTTAAAACATTCCAGGCAATTGTTAACGAATCAATGTCTTTATATTTACTTGTCATTATAGCTTCAAGCTTAGATTTTTTTATTTTAATTGAGCTTAAGTAGAAAACTTGCCCAACACCCGTTGAATTTAACCATTCATTTAGAGTTTCTATTCTTGAATTAAAAAAAGCAGAATCATTTCTGATGTCAGATTGAGCTGAAAGAGTTGTAGCTTTTGTCAAAAAAAAAGCCAATATAATAATAGTCAATAAGCGTGCTATATTCATCAGTTTAAATTTAAATACATATTATTAATTGTGCTAAGATACTTAGACAAAGTTAAAGCTAAGCGTTCAAAATTCCAATTCTGCTATAAATATTTAACGTATATTTTACGAACTTGTTATTTTTTAGCTGAAAATCATTTTTAATTTATAAAAAAATCATTTTGCAATGTGTTTAATATCAGAGGGTAAAAATATTACATGTAATATTATAAAATATTGCTTATTTAGAATCAATCTTTTTTATATATTTAGGAAGTTAAATACAAAAAAAGAATATTGGAGAAGATACTTATTATAATTATTGGTTTTGCTATAATTGTTGCTGCATCAGGTAATATTGCACAGGTTTTTTTGAAATTTAAGCTGCCTTTAATAACCGGATTTTTATTTGTAGGGATAATCTCTGGTCCTTATGTGGCCGGATTAATTACGAAAGAGTCTGTACATGAATTGTTGTTTGTAAATGATATCTCGCTTGCTTTTATTGCTTTTGCTGCAGGTTCAGAACTTTATTTGAAAGAACTGAGAGGAAGGTTCAAAATAATCAGTTGGATGACCTTTGGGCAACTAATTGTAACTTTTGTGCTGAGCAGTATCGTGTTGTTTTATATTGCAGATTATATTCCATTTATGAAAGAAATGGGTAGGAATGGTAGAATTGCCATATCTATTCTTGTAGGAACCATTTTTGTTGCCCGATCACCATCATCGGCTATTGCTATTATCACTGAATTACGAGCCAAAGGGTCTTTTACTAAAACGGCAATTGGAGTCACCGTTATAACAGATGTATTTGTTATCATATTATTTACTATTTGTTTTTCTATTGCGGGAACCTTAATCAGTGGAACCGAATTTGAATTTATAACAATTTTCATTCTATTTATTGAACTTATTTTTTCTATTGTATTTGGTGTTCTCGTAGGAAAATTAATGGCATTTTTTATGTCTTTTAACTTATATGGTTCATTAAAGACTGTATTCGTTTTGGGAACTGGCTGGGGAGTATATGGATTTGCTCATTTGTTAGGTGAGTTAAGTATAAGTGAATTGGGTTTTCATTTTTATGCTGAGCCCCTTTTAATAAGCATTATTGCTAGTTTTTATATTATTAACTATACAAATCACCGTCAAGAATTTATCAAAGTTATTGAAGACGCAGGACCCATAATATATATCATGTTTTTTACGCTCACAGGTGCATTTATTTCTCTGGATGTACTTGAACATTATTGGTTTATTGCAATTGTCTTATTCCTAATCAGGCTTATAACAATGATAATGGGTTCTTTTTTAGGTGCTTCTGGAGCCGGCGAATCGAGCCTTTTTATGCGTATTGGCTGGATGCCTTATGTAACACAGGCAGGTGTGAGTTTAGGTCTGGTAACTATTGTTGCTAACGCATTTCCTGAGTGGGGAGAAGAGTTTGAAACTATTTTGATTGCAGTTATTGTTTTGAACCAGATACTTGGCCCCCCATTTTTTAAATGGTCAATAACGCGAATGGGTGAAAGTCATAAAAAGGCAGATACACCTGTATTTGACGGTGTTCATGAGGCATTAATTTTTGGTCTGGAGGATCAGTCGCTCTCTTTAGCAAAAACACTAATAGAACACAATTGGAAAGTGAAAATTGCCACAATGAGGGATGATATAAAAAGGAATCGTTTTAAAGATTATGATATCGTTACAATTGACAATTATTCATTAGAAACATTTCATAGGTTAGAAGCGGTGAAAGCAGAGGCAATTATTGCTATGCAAACGGATATTGAAAACCTTAAAATATGTGAAATCGCATATGAGCATTGTGGAACAAAAGATTTAATTGTTCGTTTGCATGAGCATAGTAATTTTGAAGAGTTTCAAAAACTGGGCGCACTAATAGTTGAACCTTCAACATCAATTGTTAACTTATTATTTCACTTTGTACGTTCTCCAATTGCTACATCTATATTGCTGGGTATGGAGGGGCATAAAGATGCTGTTGATATTGAGGTTGTTAATTCTGATATTCAGGGAATGGCACTTCGAGATTTGCGCTTGCCAAATGATATTCTGATTTTAGCTGTAAAGCGTGGTGGAAATACTGTTATATCTCATGGTTACACTCGCTTAAGGCTTGGTGATCAAGTGACTATTGTCGGTACGAAAGAAAGTATTGCGAAAGTACAACTCAAATTCGAATAATAGTTTACTTTTTGTAAAGTAAATCTTATGATTTTTATCAGCTATTCATATGTGTAAATATATGAATTGAATCCTAACATCAGACTGATAGATAGTTACAGTCATTTAAGAAATTCACAGCTAAATATACAAATCTCTATTTTGTTTGCTGAAATTTAATTATTCTATTAATTCAAACTAACTTTGCAGCATATTAAATACTACTTATTAGAAAAAGCGGTGTTACGGCTTGATTTTTTTTTAAAAAAAGATTGAGAATAAAAAAATTATTGAATAATTGCTAATAGCTTGATGAGATTAGAGTTAAGGATAAAATTTATTATATTATGATTTATCAGCCACAGGAGTATAAGATTAAGGATGAACGGATGAAACCGTTTATTGATGCAGATGAGATATGGGATGTTCTTGAAAGTGAAAAGGAACCGACAAAAGAACAAGTTCGTGAGGTTATAAACAAGGCTTTGGATAAAAATAGGCTGAGTCTGCAAGAAACCGCGATTTTAATTAATGCAAAGAATCCTGAACTAATTAATGAAATTAAAGAAGGTGCCCGAACACTAAAAGAGAAGGTCTATGGTCATCGTATTGTGCTTTTTGCACCTTTGTATATTGGTAATTTGTGTACAAATAATTGTGCTTATTGCGGATACAAAGCATCTAATAAAACGGTTAAACGGGTAACATTAGATAAAGAGGAAATTATAAAACAGGTAAAAGCTCTTGAAGATACTGGCCAAAAACGACTTATTATGGTCTATGGCGAACATGAAAAATATAGTCCCGAATTTATTGCTGAGTCTGTAGAAACGGTTTATAAAGTAAAGAGTGGTCATGGTGAAATACGCAGGGTTAATATTAATGCTGCACCGCTGGATATTGAAGGGTTTAAAACGGTTAAGAAATCTGAAATTGGGACATATCAGATTTTTCAGGAAACTTATCATCTAGAGGCTTATAAGAAAGTTCATCTTTCCGGAAAAAAGCGTGATTATGATTGGCGCTTAACGGCACTTGACCGTGCCCAGGAAGCAGGAATTGATGATGTAGGTATTGGTGCTTTATTTGGTTTGTATGATTGGCGTTTTGAAGTACTGGGACTGATAAGGCATGTGAATCATTTTGAGGCAGTATATAAAGTAGGCCCACATACCATTTCTTTTCCAAGGATACAGTATGCCTCAGAGTTGGATATTGATAAGTCTTATCTTGTAAGTGATGAGGATTTTACAAAGCTGGTTGCAATTCTTCGATTAGCTGTACCTTATACCGGTTTAATTCTTACTGCACGCGAGTCACCTGAGATTAGAGCGGAAATCATGCAGTTTGGTATATCACAAATTGACGGTGGCACCAATATTGAAATGAAAGGTTATACTAAAAAGAATGGCGAAAAACAGGATATCGACAAAGAACAGTTTTTAATTAATGATAATCGTTCTTTAAATGAAATAATGGATGATTTGATTAAAAATAAGTATATTCCTTCTTTTTGTACTGCTTGCTACCGATTAGGCCGAACTGGTGAGCACTTCATGGAGTTTTCGGTTCCGGGTTTTATTAAGAGGTACTGCACACCAAATGCAATACTTACTTTGGTTGAATATCTTGAAGACTATGCCCCGGAAGCAACAAAAAAAAGAGGCTATGAACTAATCGAAGAGAAAATGTCGGAAATTGAAGATGCTAAATATGTTGAAAAAGTGAAAAAACGCATTGAAGATATTAAAGAAGGAAAAAGAGATTTGTATTTTTAAAAGAGTAAAAGTATCCATTTTAAATATTGAGTCTGCTCCGAAAAATGTAGTTTTCTGTATTTAGCCCCTCGGTCGCCATAGGCTTGCCGACGGTGCGACGCTAAGCTGGTTGTTAATAGGCAGATATACAGACTAATACATTTTTGATTGGCTATGGTTCAGATGTTCTGTGATACTAATAATTATTCGTTTTGTGCTAATTGACAGGTAATTAAAAATGTAGTTTTATTATTTTAATTACTAATTGCCAGTGTACTAATTACTTGCTTAAAATAGGCAATACAGATATTAAAAATATCACAGAACATCTATACTAGAGCCTTTTGATTCTAATAGGATTACCCGCTAAGCGGCTTTTTGGAGTGCCGTCAATATTAGAATTTAACCGTAACAGACCTACCTGAAACAACTTTAAAGTTTTTGATTTTTGAAAGATCCATCTTTTTTGCCAGGGCTGTTCGCCAAACTATACGGTAGTTTCCCGGTTGCACTATTAAAACACTGCGGGTTATGCCATTTAAATTACGTACCCATTCCTGTTTCTTGTTTCTAATAACATATAAACTTCCAAATCCTTTTGCAGGTGCTGTAAAGTTTACCAAGCCAGGTTGTGGAATTAATATGGTATTTGTTTTGCTCTGCGTAACTTTAATATTGTTT
>JAOZNO010000732.1 GCA_029933755.1 Bacteroidales bacterium
TGTTGATATTTTGTGTTATTACGCTAGTAACCTGATAGTTGTCATTTTCCGTTCAGGCACTAATTAGAGTGTTTGGCCATAAAGTGTGCTTTTCCCGGAAACTTACCAATGCATGTTCCGCCTTAGCGGAATCTGAAAGACTTTGCAAGTTGAGTACTAACTTAGTAAGTTTTTTGAACTTGCGAAGTTTTCCTAAAGTGCCAACTTTATAGACAAGCTCTAATTATACCATTCATAAACAGATAAACAAATCAACGAATAAGCTTGGTGACCTTATACTAAAAATCACCTTATGTAAGCACACTAAAATGGTAGTAGCACCTTAACAACTCATATAAAAACAGCACTCAGTTTCCTTTATAAACAATACAATTACAAACGATTTCCCCCTAAACTTATTTCTTTCTCATATAAATTTGTATCGGAACACCAGTAAAATCATATTCATCTCTTATCTTATTCTCCAAATATCGCTTATACGAATCCTGAACATATTGTGGTAAATTACAATAAAAAGCAAACTGCGGACTCCTTGTTGGAAGTTGGGTAACATATTTAATTTTAACATACTTCCCTTTTATAGCTGGCGGATAGTTTGATTCAATAACTGCCAGCATATATTCATTTAGTTTTGATGTTGTAATTCTTTTTTTCTTATTCTCGTACACTTCAATAGCTTTTTCCAGTGCTTTAAAAACTCGTTGTTTCGTAAGTGCCGAAGTAAAAATAATAGGAACATCATTAAATGGAGCTAATCGTTCACGAATTGTCTCTTCATAATGCTTAGTCGAATTTGCTTCTTTATCCACTAAATCCCATTTATTTACCAGGATAACCACTCCTTTTTTATTTTTTTCAATCAGCTGAAAAATATTTACATCCTGAGTTTCAATTCCTCTTGTAGCATCAAGCATAAGCAAACAAACATCAGCACTTTCAATGGTACGTATTGAACGCATAACAGAATAAAACTCTATATCCTCAGATACTTTTGTTTTCTTACGTAATCCTGCGGTATCTATTAATATAAAATCATGTCCAAATTTATTATACCGTGTATGAATTGAGTCACGCGTTGTACCGCTAATTGGTGTTACAATATTGCGATCTTCACCAATGAAGGTATTTATTAATGAAGATTTCCCAACATTTGGACGTCCTACAATGGCAAATTTAGGGATTTCTTCTTCATCTTCTTCATCTGTTATATTTCCGGGTAAAGCTTCCACAACTGCATCAAGCAAATCGCCGGTACCACTTCCATTTATTGAAGAAACTGAATAGATCTCGCCCAAACCCAAACCATAAAACACATTTGCATCATACAGGCGTTCATTATTATCAACTTTATTTACAACGAGAATTATCTTTTTATTACTTTTTCTTAAAATACCTGCAATAGCATCATCCAAATCAGTAATTCCACTTAAAACATCCACCAAAAGGACAATTACATCAGCCTCATCAATTGCCAATACAGCCTGTTTTCTAATTTCCTCTTCAAAAATATCATCAGAATTTGTCACATAACCTCCTGTATCAATTACAGAAAAATCAAGTCCATTCCAGTTTGACACGCCATAATGACGATCACGTGTCACACCACTTGATTCATGAACAATTGCATCTCTACTTTGAATTAACCTGTTAAACAGGGTTGATTTGCCTACATTAGGTCTTCCTACTATCGCTACTATATTACTCATTCTATCTTTATAAAAATCAAGATTTTAAAAACAATCAATAAACTAAACACTAATTTATAGTGTAAAAATTATACATAAACCTTCTACGAAGGTATCTTTTTAATTAATTCTGCAACTTCAATTATTAAATCTACTCTTTCGTTTAAAAACTCATTACTTACCTCAATTGATTGAAGCAACTCTAAACATTTTTCTGCATTCACTTTACTTTCCTCAAAAAACCTACTTTTATCATATTCATCCAAAGCCTCTTCCGCATCCAAATAGTTCGAATAAAATTCATTTACTACTTTCAATAAGTTTTTGAAAACTGAATTTATTTTTCCTGATTTCTCTAAAGACTTCACAAAGCTTATCACATCAACAGAAAAAGCAAATACTTTCAGTTCTAAATTTTCAGATTTAATTGATTCGGCTTTCATACAATAAATATTCCAGCTAGGTTTATTACTTGCTTTTAAAACACCTGATTACTATACGGTTGAAAATCGGGCACTTTTATTTCTATAAATTCATAATTAGTCGCTTTATGGCAACTATTACAAGTATTAGTAAGCTCCTTGTAACTATCTATAAATTGACTAATATTTTTTTCTTCAACTGCTTTTCTAACACTATCTAAAGAAGGTTTAATCATCGATATAATTTCTGCTTCTTTTCTTTTATGCTGATATTTTTCTACATCATCAAAGCCTTCTGTAAGTTCATGAATTTCAAAACTAGCTAAGTCCCAGTTCTCATTTCTTCCGGCAAACCATAATTTAGCATGATGGTGCTGAATAAAACCCATTATTTCGCCAAAACCAGGTTTATAAATATCGTCAAGTTTTTGTTTTAGCTGACTTATATCACTTTCATATTTCAATGATGAATTATTACTTTGTTCGCAACTAAATAATAAACCTATGAATAAAACAAATACTAAAATGATTTTCATTTTTTACACCTTATTATCATTGTAATTACTTTAAATAATTACTGTTGTTTCGCATGTATGTCTACATCATTAATATTTAATACTTTACAGGCATGTGTGCCACTAGATACTTCTGACAACTAAGCTTTTAATATATCCATTTTTATGCAAAACGTTCTTTGTGTATC
>JAOZNO010000062.1 GCA_029933755.1 Bacteroidales bacterium
AAAAATGATAAATTTACCAAAGGTGCATTTTTTCTTTGGTGGACTTTTTCCCGAACAAAGTTCGGGACAGGCAGTTGCAAACCTCTTGCAGTATAAGCATACAGCTTTAAGGTTCGACGCCTCAATTCCAACAAAGAAAAAACGCATAGCCTGCCCCGCCTTAGCGGGGAATTATTCAGGTTAGTTTATAAAAAATAGATTTGCAATTAAAGCTGTCATAAGTTTAGCTCTTGATGGCTTATTTATTTTTCAAATAATCAATAATCATTGGTGAGGCCTCTTCTTCTTTTGCGAATTCTATCAAGGTTTTTCCCTTGTATTTTATGTTTGTTTTTGCACCGTTCTCAACCAAAAGTTTCATAATTGGAAAATCATTTTCCTTAATGGCCAATATCAATGGCGTTTCACCGTATTTGCTTTTGTAATTAATGTTGGCTCCTTTATTTATTAATGCCTGAACCGAAATGTATTTTTTTCGGTCAACAGCTTGCATTAAAGCAGTTTTACCAAAATACTTATTGTATTCAATTTGTGCACCTGCATCAATCAAAAGGTAGATAATCTTATCATTATCTGTTTCAGCAGCATTTAGCAAAGCTGATTTATCTGTCCATTCGTTTTCGTTGGCACTTACTCCCTTTTGTAACAGGTAATCTACAATTTCTGTATTTTTTTCATAAATGGCAAGTAGTAAGGGTGTTTCTCCAAAACCCGATTTGCATCTTTCAGATTTATTTGCGCCCAAATCAATAAGCTTATCCAAAGCTTTTATGTTTTTATATTTTACGGCACCAAAAATTAATGGACAGTTATCAGGGAAAGAACCCTTTGTATTCATGCTTAAGCCATTTTCTAGTAATAAATTTAGCAGCTCATCATCATTAAAAAGTACACTGAAATTCAATTCTAAATTTTGCATATTTGGATTTAAGGCTAACAAGCGTTTTAAGACTAATTTATCCTCAAGCGCAAAGTTGATATCAATTGTTTTAGGATTTGCACCCAGACTCACCAGTTTTTCGATTAAATCTACGTTTTTACTATCAGATAAGTCAATCTTTTTAATATCGCTACCATTATCTAATAAAAAGTTCAGCATTTTAATATCATAACTCATTATAGCAATATCAATAGGGTAATCGCCTTTTTTTGATGGGATACAAGCTTTTGCTCCCAGCTCAAACAATTTTTGAACAATTTTAATATTTCCTTTAGCAACTGCTGCATGAAATGCTGTTGATGTATATGTGTAGCTACGGTATTTATTTTTGTAAAAATGTTTAATAAATGGAATATATGTGCCTGCTTTTCTTTCTGAGCCCTGTATAGTTATAACAGCATTAGGATTCGCGCCTTTCGCAATGAGGATTTCAATGTTTTTTATGATCTTTTCCTCAGCTACTTTATAGGAATATGCAATTAGTTCATAAAGGGCTATGTCAATTGAATCTTCTGAAATTTCTATAGTAGAATAGTCCGGGCTGTTATCTTTAATGTTGAGTGATTCGTTATTTGATAAATTCTCCAATTCGCTCACTAATTTTGCAAGCTCTTCCGTTTCTGGTGAATTAGTATTCGATTCTTTTTTATCTTTTGAGTAAGAATCCATTAACTCGCTTAGTTTTCTTTTTTTTTCCTTTTCTTTTTCAGATGGTGATGAAAAACATGAGTTTGAAAGGAGTATTATACTAAGTGCAATAAGCAAGTGTTTATATTTCATGTTTAATGGGTTTTAAATTAAACTGATTCTAAGATAAGCTTCTTTTATACTTCTTTTTTATTCGAAGGTAGTAAAAAATCACAACTATTATAAATAGTGCCTGAATGGGTATTCGCTAGCTAGTGGAGAAGCAATCTCTCAAAATTCACTCTGCCGCTAATTCAATTAAACTGGCTGCTTTTACTCTTGCTTGAGATGGCTTCGTCCCTCGCCATGACGTGCATTGTGCGAACTATTGCTTAAAACCCACGTTCGCTTAGGCTTCCGCTAAAAGGCGGAACAGGTAATGCCTGAGCCGTATTATTATTAAAGGCTTTGCCTCAGTTTATTATTTTCCATAAAAAAAGGGAGGCTATTGCCTCCCTTTAAATCATATATTTTGAAAAAGATATTAGAAAATATATCTAATACCAAATTGTGCTTGCCATCTTGAACTAGAAATTCCAGAATCGTCGATATTTTCAATACTATTTGGAGTTTCAAATGTGAATTGTGGAGTTGTTCCATCAGCTTCAAATCCTTCAAAATCAATTAAACGAACATAATCATAACTTACATAAGTTCTTCTACCCCAGTCTTTGTTTAACATATTTCCTAAGTTGAAAACATCAAAAGTAAACTGTAGCGTTTGTTTTCTGCCAGCAGCATTAACATAAATATCCTGAATAAGCTTTAAGTCAAAAATGTTTGTGAAAGATCCTCTTGAACCATTTCTTTCTGCATAATCACCTGTTCGGGTACTTAAATAGTCATCACCAGCAATATAAGCCTCAAGTGCTGTCCACTGTGCAGCAGGAGAAATCTCGTCAGCATCACCAGGATTAAGGGTTACTAAGTTAATTTCACTTGCACTAGCAGGAACCCAAATAAGGTTGTTATCACTTTCTCCACTACCGTTAAGGTTACCATAGTCAGCATAAACATTTGAGTATCTTGAACCAGCTTGTCCGTTATAGAATAAACTAATGGTTGTAGCCGCATGGTCAAGGTAGTCAATTCTATATGAAGCATAAGCCATAACTCTTCCACCTCTGTCAAAATCAGAATAAGATAAGTCAAGGTCATTTAAACCATTAACCTGCTCCATGTATCTCCATTGTGAAGAGTTCTGAGAAGAAGTACCATCATTCATCGCTAATGATCTACCGTAAGTATAAGCTAAACTAAAGGTTAAACCATTATCAAAAGGCTTTTGAATTTGAGCAGTTAAGTCATAAGCATAACCTTCGCTGGTATTGTCACCTAGCATGATTCTAGTATAAGTATTGTCAACAGAACCTCCACCATAATATGGACGAGTATCTGATCCCATAGTAATATTACCTGTAGCTTGTGTAGCATTAAGGTTATAATATATTACGTTATTAAGTGTTTTTGTATACATAGCCTCTAAAGTACCAATCATACCCATTGGTAATTTTTGGTCATAAGCTAAATTAGCACGTAACACTTGTGGTAACTTAAAATTCTCTGCAAACAAGTCCATTTGACCTGAAGGAACAACATCAGTTCCACCAAAATCTACATTAGTATATTGATTATCCCAATCTGGTCTGAAATCAATATCAGTACCCCAAGAACTTCTGTGATAAACACCACCAATAGTTAAACCATTATTTGTATAAGAACCTGCCGGCCAAACCAGAGGTACTCTACTTGTAAAGATACCAAAACCACCACGCAGTTGAGAAGTTTCATCACCTTTAACATCCCAGTTAAAACCAATTCTTGGCGCAATCATTATTTGAGTTTTTGGCATTTGTCCTGCTTTAGCACCTTTTAAATCATAACCTTCAGCTTCGATTAAAGGAATCGTTGTTGTGTTAAAATAAGTGTCTTCTTCAGGGCTAGTTGGGAATACTGGTAAATCAATACGAACACCGTAAGTGAATTTGAAATTATCTGAAACCTGGAATTCATCCTGAACATAAACACCAAACTGCATCATGCTAAAATCAGCTGCTGCTGCAGAACCATCACCTGTAATATCATCAACAAGTGAATAACCTCTTTCATATTGATAAGCAGGTGTGTTTTCATTATCCATAAAATCAGCTAAAGAACTGTATCTGTATTCACCAAAATTCTTACGCATAAATAAGTTATATACGGAAGTGAATTCGTTATGTGTTCCAAAAGTAATCGTGTGCTTACCTTTATAAATACTGAAATTATCAGTAATTGTTAAAACATTTTGATCTAACTGGTTTGCTGTTGAATAAGGTTCAGAACCTAAATAAATAGTACCTGATCCATCATATATTCTTAAAGCAGGAAAGTTATTACCAAGAGGATCTCTGTCATCTCGAACTGTTGTATAACCGATAATCAAATTGTTTGACATGGTATTCCAGTTACTTTTAAGTTCAAGAGCTGTTGAGTTCGTTACACTTGGAAAATAAACTCCATTATTATAATATTTAACCGAATAATTGCTTGACCTTGAAGGACTAAGTGATTCATTATTAGTGTACGAATGACGTATACTTAATTTGTGATTTTGATTAATATTATAATCAATACGAGCTAAAAACTTTTCACTATTTAATTCCCTGGTATTATTTAAATAAGTACCTGCATCATAACCATAGTCTGTTAAAAGTTTATTTTCAAGAGCTGTTAAATCTGCTTGAGTTGCATCACCTTCGTAATCATTAAAGTTGAAAGGCTGAGGCGTTTCGTCTCTTTGAATTTCAGCATTTACAAAGAAAAATAATTTGTCCTTAATAATTGGACCACCAACACGCATACCATATGTTGCAGCACTAAACTCTGCTAATTTTTCACGCTCAACTGTTTCATCATCAGTAGGTGTTAAACCTGCTAAGTTTTCATTTCTCATAAAATAGTATGCAGAACCTTCAAATTTATTTGTTCCGTTTCGTGTAACAGCATTTATACCACCACCAGCAAAACCACCTTGGCGTACATCAAAAGGAGCTAAAACTACCTGAAATTGCTTAATCGCATCTAAACTAATTGCTGTTCCACCAGTTTGTCCACCATTTGTTCCTGTAGAAGTAAGACCAAATACATCATTATTAACAGCACCATCAATAGAGATTGAGTTGTACCTGTTATTCATACCTCCAATAGAAATACCACCTGCATCATCAACTGAAGCTTGAGGTGTAAGTCTAACAAAGTCAGCCATAGAACGACTTACTGTAGGTAAAGCATTAATTTGTCTTTCGTCAACTACTGTTTCAGCACCAGTTTTGTTACCATCAAAAACGTCGTTTGCATAAGCAGTAACCACAACATCTTCAAGTTGAACATCTGATTTCTTAATATCAGCATTAACCCTGTAAGTTTGTCCAAGAGTTAAATAAATACCTTCTTTTACATACGATTGGTAACCAATAAATGAAACTGTTAATTTATAAGGTCCTCCAACAGTCATATTCGGAATACGGAAAAATCCTTGATCATCAGTTATCGTACCATACTGAGAGCCAGTTGGTGTGTGAACAGCAACAACTGTTGCACCGGTCAAAGCTTCGCTTCCACTAACAATTTTTCCGTTCATGGCGGAAGTTGTGGAACCCTGACCAAAAGTATTCATAGCAAACAACATAAAAGATGCTACGAATAAAAAATTCAAAATCCTTTTTTTCATAATTAAAAGTTTGGGTTAGTAAATAATTCGATTTCTATTCACGACAATAAGAACTCAAAATTTCAGTTGCCTGAAAACCTGTATTCTTTATGTCGGTTCTTTTTGTGAATTTTTAAAAAAAAATACTGTTTTCTTAAAATTCAGAGTTTAAATAAAATGCAATTTTAATACTATTAATCATTAAAATCAATAAATAAGTGTTAAATTTTGGTTAAGTTGTTTTTTTATATGGAATTCTAAAATGTAAATTTTAAATGCAAATCATTCAATATCTTGCTATTTATACGACTTCTGAATTTTGAAAACTACAGTCTAAATAGCTTTTAGTTAAAGATTTACAATAAGAATTATATGATGACAAATCTAAAGCTAAGCTTCCTGTTAACTGCTATTTAAAGAAATTGCAGCCTATCATTAGCTTAATTATGTATCAATAACATATTTACTATTTAACAAATGATTAATAATTTTTAAACTTGCACCTTTGTTTTTTTCAATGTACGTTTTACAAATACCTCCTTTTTCTTTAATTAATTGATTGTTCGTAATTAATTGATTCGTAATATTGTTGAAATCTGTTTGATTGTGAACAGGAAAAGCCCCGCCAAGCGTTATTAAATCATGCGCTTCCTGAAAATTTTCGTAATCTGGACCAAAAATAACAGGCATTCCAAATGTAGCTGCCTCAAGGATATTATGAATACCGGTACTAAATCCGCCTCCAATATAGGCCAGATTACCATATTTATATAGTAATGAGAGCATTCCTACATTATCAATAATCAGAATGTCAAATTTATCTGCATTTGTTTTATTTAATTTTGAATAGCGAATTACTCTTTTGTGTACTGAACGTTCAATACTATTAATGTTTTGCTCATGAATTTCATGAGGGGCTATAATGTATTTCCAGTCATGATTATTCGAATTAATATAGTTTATTAATATTTCTTCATCAGGTCTCCAGCTACTTCCTGCAATTAGGATGTTTTTTCCATTTTTAAATTTTTCTACTAAAGGATATTTAGTATTTTGCTCTGACACTTCAAAAACTCTGTCGAACCTTGTATCGCCAGAGATACTAACATTTTGGTAGTTTAATTTATTAAGTAATTCTTTTGATTTTAGATTCTGAACAAAAAAATGGCTTATTGGTTCTAGCATCTGCTTATACCATTTTCCATACCATTTAAAAAATATCTGATCTTCTCTAAAAATAGAAGAAATCATATAGGTTGGAATATTATTCTTTTTAAGTTTCATTAAATAATTATACCAATATTCATACTTTATAAAAACTACTAATTTTGGTTGTACCAGTTTTATAAATTGTTCTGCATTCCCAGGTGTATCATCAGGTAAATAAAAAATATAATCAGCAAACTCATATTTTTTTCTTGTCTCATAACCTGAAGGAGAAAAGAATGTTAGAACAATCTTATATTCTTTAAAATTCTTTTTTAAAGCTTCAATAACTGGCCTGCCCTGCTCAAATTCGCCAAGAGAGGCTGCATGAATCCAAATCCTTTTTTCATTTGCTGATAAACTGTCCGAAATCTGGTTTAAAATATTTTGTCTACCTTTTATCCAAAGTTTAGCCTTATGATTAAAAGGTGAAACAATAGTTAGTAATACACGAAATAGAACAAGTCCAAAGTTGTATAACAAATGCATATACAATTATAAATGTAAATAGTTTACGAAAATAGCAAAATATTTTAAAGCAGCAAAGTGTTATAACTGGTGTGATATCAGTAAGTTATCAACATATAGAAAGATGTTAAGAATGTTTGTAAAATTACAAACAATAATACTACTTTTGTTAAGCTGTAAATTGATTTTCGGATTTATACCATGTTTAAAATGATTGTGTGAAAAGATTTTATCTAATATCATTTTTTTATATATACCTTATTTCCATCAATGTTTGGGGACAGGAAAACCTGAGCAATATCCGGACAAAAAAAATCACAATTGAATCTGATACAGTATTTTTGGACTCATTGAGTATTGTTCCGGGAAGTTTTATTATTGATAATGATTTAAAATTGGCGATAATTGATTCAATAATTTTAATTGATTATCCTGCGGCATTATTTATTATTAAAAAAAATAAATCAGAGCTTATCGGGAAAGAAATAAGCGTGAAATACCGTGTGTTTCCATATAATTTTTCAAAAAGGTATGCCAGCCGTAGCTCCCAGCTAATTTTACCTGATATTATAAAGAATAAAAGAGTTGTTGTTAGCTCTAAAAAAAAACAGAACCCTTTTAATGACAAAAATAATTTACGAAAAAATGGAAGTATTTCGCGTGGATTTATGGTAGGAAACCAAAAGGATTTAAGTACGGTTTCCAACATGAATATTCAATTATCAGGGAAAGTTAATGATGAGGTTTCAATTATTGCAGCAATTTCTGATAATAATCTACCAATTCAACCAGAAGGGAATACGCAACAAATACAGGAGTTTGACAAAGTTTACGTGCAATTATTTACGAAAAAATCAGGTATTATTGTTGGTGACTTTGAGCTGAATGAACCAAGTGGTTATTTTATGAAGCTAAATAAAAAAAATAGGGGTATAAAACTATATTCTGACTTTAATATTGGTACAGCAAATAATTATAAACTACACTCAGATTTTAGTGCTTCAACAGCAAAAGGGAAATATAATCGACTAAAATTTTATGGAATAGAAGGCAATCAAGGGCCTTATAGGCTTACTGGAACTGAGAATGAACAATACATTGTGATTTTATCAGGTACAGAAAAAGTTTTTATTGATGGTGAGTTATTAATTAGGGGGCAAAACTACGATTATATTATTGATTATAATTCAGCAGAGTTAAGCTTTACTCAAAACCGATTAATTACCAAAGACACAAGAATAACTGTTGAATATGAGTATGCTCAGCAGCATTATCCTCGTATTGCATTTTACCAAACAAATGTGTTATCAAATGGGAGTAATCGTTTTTGGTTGAACTTTTATCATGACCGTGATAATAAAAATGATCCATTGTCATTATTCTATGATGAAAACACGCAAGCTTTTCTTTCAAATATAGGTGATAGTATTCACAAAGCGGTTGTTCCAAACATTGATAGCGTAGGCTATAGCAATGATATGATACGATATGAATTAGTTGATACGATTGCGAATAGGGTGCTTTATGATAGTATTTACCGGCAATCGTATGATGCTGAGCGGGCTGTTTACCGACTTGGGTTTTCTTATGTTGGTGAAAACCGGGGACATTATGTGCAGCTAAATAGTTTGGCTAACGGCAAGGTTTACGAGTGGAAAGCACCAGACAATTTTGGCTTACAAGGTAATTACGAACCAGTTGTTCTACTTATTACACCCAAAAACCAATTGCTTACAACGGTGGGAGGCTCTTTTAATATGGGAAATTATGGTAAAGCCTTTATTGAACTTGCTTTATCAAACTACAAATTGAATACATATTCTGTAAAAAATAATGAAGATGATATTGCTTATGCTTTGAAATTAAAGTTTAATCAAAGTATTATCAATACAGATACTAATCTGGTAAAATTGAATTTAATTGTAAACTATCAATTTGCTGATACAGAATTTAAACCGCTCGAAAATTATCACACTGTAGAGTTTGAACGCGACTGGAATGTCGTTCTTCAAAAAAATATTTGGCAAGAACAACGAGTGGGAGTAGGGCTTCATTTTTTTAGAAAAAATTTGGGCATTATTGGACTAAACACTGAGCTTATGCAAACCCAAATCAATTATTTTGGAAAAAAAGCTTCATTTTATACAAAGCTTAAACAAAATGGCTATGAAATAGCAGCTAATTTAAGCTATTTACAAACAGAAGATCTTATTAATAATACCTCGTTTATAAGGCATAACGTTCTTTTAGCAAAACACCTTAAGCTTTTCACTTTTGGTGTATCAGAAAACACTGAAACTAATCAATGGACAGAAAATCTGTCTGATAGTCTGAGTCTTAATAGCTTTAGCTTTAGTGAATATGCTGTTTTTCTTCATGAGCCTGATTCATCAAAACAAAAGTATTTCATTAACTATAAAATAAGAGAAGACAAGCTTCCCTTTAATAATAATCTGGAAACCTATAGTAAAAGTAAAGATTTAAGTGCTGGATTAAGTTTGATACAAAAAAGAGGGGTAAGGCTTAATGGGCGATTGAATTATCGGGTGTTAGGGTTAAGAGATACACTTAAAAATATTTTTAAAGATGAAAATGCGCTAACTGGTCGTGCTGAACTTCAACTACAGTTTTACAAAAACAGTATTACATGGTCAAGCTTTTATGAAACTGGTTTTGGTTTTGAAACAAAAAAGGATTACCAGTATATTGAAGTTGCAACAGGGCAGGGGCAATTTATCTGGATTGATTATAATGCAAATGGCATAAAAGAACTGGATGAATTTGAATTTGCCAAATTTCAGGATGAAGCAAGTTTTATTAGAATCGTTTTGCCCGGTATAGAAATGGAAAAGATCTTTTTATCACAATTAAACCAAAGTATAAATTTGCAAGCCGAACGTATTTGGGGAAAATTGGGAGGAATAAGGGGTTTTTTGGCACATTTTGCAAATAGGTTCGCATTCAGCGCAATACAAAAAGCAAGTCATGATGATTATATTCCTGATTTGACTGATAATCCGGATGTAATAAGTTTAAACTGGAATTTACGAAATGTGTTTTCATTCCGGTCTACAAATCGAAATTGGCAAATTGATTATATTTATGATGGAAATAAGATTAAAGTTCCTTTAGTAAGCGGAACAGAATATAAAGAGAGTCAGAAAAATAGTTTAAAATTAAAATGGAAAATAAATAAAATGATTACCATATTTAATACATCATCAATTAGTCAGCAATCAAATTTCTCAGAATTATTTAGCTGGAAATCCTATGATATTAGTAATATATCCAATGAAATGGCTTTTCTGTTTCAGCCAAAATTTAACCGTTTTGGAAAGTTATCTTATCGTTACTCTGATAAATTAAATAATTTAGGGTTTGAGAAATCAGAAATTCATGAAGTTAAGTTAAGTTATAATCAAAATATTTTTAAGAAGGGGAGTATTCAGGCAAGTTTTAGCACAATTAATGTAACTTATAATAGTGATGCTTTAAGTCCAATTTCATATGAAATGCTTAATGGTTTACAAGCCGGTCAAAATATGGTTTGGGAATTAATGTATAATCAAAGATTATCCGAAATTTTTCAATTATTGATAAATTATTCCGGAAGAGTTTCTGAAAATGCAGATGTAATTCATTATGGTGGTGTACAAATAAGGGCAAATTTTTAATAACTCGTAAAGTAATCAACTGTTTTTAAAACAAGTGTAACTAAATCTTTAGCTCACAGCCTGCACCATTTGTATACAGGAGTACCTTTAAAACACTTATATACTTGTGAGTAATTATTGGCGTTTTCCTGCTGATACTACATAGCCTGAACGGAAAATAGCA
>JAOZNO010000733.1 GCA_029933755.1 Bacteroidales bacterium
TTTCATACTTATTTTGCTGGTTATTAAATGTTTATGAAGTCCGAAACTTCAGTTCTTAATAGGCAGATATACAGATTGATATATTTTCACTTTCAATAGAATTACCCGCTAAGCGGCTTTCCGGAGTGCCGTCAACTATCAAAAGTAGCCTCAAACAAAGACCTTCCAAGTTTAAAAACCCGTGAAAATATCTTTACATTTCAAATCGTAAACTCACTCCCACATTCCTGCCAATATTGTAAAAATTAAGCTCTTTTAGTGTCGATAAATGATCGTAGTATTGTTCATCAAGTATATTATTAGCAAAAAGCTTAAAGTTGATTTTTTGCTTTTTCAAATGTATATTAAAACCCAGTGATACATTTAAAAGAAAGTAATCAGCTGTAGGCGTTTCAAACATTGCAGGTTTGTTTTGAGAAAATGCATATACACCTGAAATCGAAAAATTTACATCATCTAAAAAACTTATTCCTTTTTTTGTAAAACGAATATCTGTCCTGATTTTATCCTGTGGAATAAATGGTAAATATTCACCATTGTCCTGGTTACTAACTAAGTAAGCATAAGTTGATTTCAAAAACAACCATTGTGTAGGATGGTAGGCTACACCCGTTTCAAATCCATAAATATGTGCGTTGTCCTGTACATATCTAAAAATATCAATTCCTGTTTCAGTTGTATCCCTAGTTGGTGATAAATAAATATAATTATGTAGTAAATTATAAAAAGTAGCAATATCAAAAGTTAATTTTTTCATGTGATAATGCATACTTATATCTGCCTCATAACTTTTTTGAGCAATCAAATCATGATTTCCCTGCTCGTAGCGATTACCATGCATCCCATCCTGACTTAATTCAGCAATATTTGGAGCCCTGTAAGCAGATGCCAAATTAGTTCTCAAGAGCAGGCTTTCACTAAGCCTGTACGTCATACCAACAGAACCGGTCATATTATTAAATTGCTTCTTTAGTGCAGGAATTAGTTCTTCTGGAATATAACCGTTTTTTTGCTGTTCAGGAATATTCAAAAATCGTAAATCATACCTTAAACCAATTTGTGCATTAAATTTTTCAGATGGTTTTAGTTGCAATATACTAAAGGCCGAAATATCATTCAGTTGATAATTAGGTAACACATGTTCCGGGGCATCAAAATTTTTATTTTGTTGACTAATTCCCTGAATTCCAACAATTAAATTATTCTTACTATTTAAAGGAAGGTAATTTTTTAACTCATAAGCTAAGGTATTCAAACGCATATTCACTTGGGTAAGTTCATTACTTAGTTCAGAACCTTGTAGTTTTCGCACATTATTTTGAAACGAAACATTTAGTTCCAATTTAGACTGATTAATGAAAAATATATTCTTTGAGGAAATCAGATTATTTGTCAAATCCTGATACCAATACTTATTTTCACGAGAATTAGATTCTGTTAAAACAATTGCCGGAGGAATTGTCAATCCTAATTTCATCTGATCATAATTATATCGAATAGAAAATTTACCATATGACTTATTAAAACCAGTATTCAATTTAATTGCAGAGGTATTAAATCGAGAATTATGAACTTGTTGGCCTGAACCATCCATATAATCCATATGACTTTTCACTCCTCCTCTCAAAATCCAGAAGAAGTCACTTTTTGTAGCTTTAACTCCCATACTGGCATTTAATCCATTTGTATTTGAATAATAAGTTGATTCAAAGTCTGCATGCACTTTGTTTAATGCAGCCGGGTGCTCATCAATTATATTAATAACACCACCAATTGCATCAGACCCATAAAGCAAAGAGGCAGGGCCTTTAATAATCTCAACACGGTCAATTCCGGCCTCGTCAACCATAAATGGATGATTTTCTGAGAATTGAAAGTTTTCCATCCGAACTCCATTGTTAAGCATCAGCACATTAGATAATGATAAACCCCGAATTACAGGAGTAGCAATCCCCACACCTTTACTAATCATATCAACACCTGGTGTTTGTGCAATTGCTTCAATAAACGATGGTGAGTTAGCTGATTTAAGTTCTGAACTTTTTAGGCTTTCAATCTTTATTGCATTTTCATGTTGTGTTGAATATGAGCCACCGGAAACCACAATTTCTTGAGAGAGAACAACCTCTTCATTTAGCTCAATATTTAATTCAAGGTTTCCTTTATCTATTGAAATCGTTTTTATAACCTTTGAATAACCAACAAAGGAATACTGAATTTTAAATTTTCCCTTAGGTAAATTTTTTAATAAATAGAAACCACTTTCATCAGAAATAGTTCCTTTTTGAATTTCGGGTATATATATATTTACTCCAGGAATGGTTTCCTGGGTAATTTTATTCTTTAATATTCCACTAATTTGATTTTGTGCAACAATAGTATTTGCAAAAAGTGTGAATATGATTATATAGATAAATTTGTTCATTTGAATATTTTCTTTAATTATTGAGCTAATAAAGTAATAGGGAAACTAATCCTAGGTCACAACGAATTAAAAATCCTAGGACACAGAATATTAACGTTATGACGGAAGATGCAAAACATAGGTCATTGTGAGTGATAGCCAAATGTCCCCCTATTGTACACGATACTATATTTAAGATTAAATCAAGCTCTTGCTTAATTGTAAGGGATTACTTCACCGCTTTACATTTTATTAATCAATTTGGTAATTGTAAGTGCCAAACTTTAGTTATTGGCAAAACATGCGGTTCGTAATGACGCTTATCGTTTTAGCAGTAGTCAGGTGGTGCTCGTAAGGAAAAAGGGATATTTAATTCACACTTTGAATTAATTTGCTTAT
>JAOZNO010000734.1 GCA_029933755.1 Bacteroidales bacterium
GTATAAACAAATAATCAACATACATTTTATTAGTTACCCACGAAGTTTGCAGTAGTACCAATTTTATTTAATCTTTAATTTATAAAATGCATAGAATTATTAATTTTCTGGTTTGGATTATTGGATTGTTTTTATGTTTACTTGCAATATTAGGATTTGTAAATGGAAATATTCTATTTTCGGTAATCTTTTTAGTGGTAGGTGTATTACTTTTACCTCCTGTTTATAAAAAAATACAGAATTGGAGTAAGTAGTGTTTGTCTATAATGTCAGTTTTTTTATAATAATTATTATTTTTTACATTTGGTTAAAAGTCAGCAGTTCTCAGTATTCAGTCGGAAACTTCTTGTAGTACAGCATCTTTTCTGCCTACTGAGAACTGCGTACTCTCTAACAAATTAACAAGAAGCCTTTTTTTAATAAATATACTCAACTTTATAGACACACACTAAGTAGATAAAGCCTTAAACTAATAATTTATAAAGAATAGATAAGGAAAAGAGAATAACGCAGTATTTGCTATTTTTTCGTAGAAACTAATTTGTAAATTCAGAATATTAAAAAAGTCAAGTATGATAATTGAAACCAGAGCGTTTGCCAGGGCAGGACTTTTAGGAAATCCTTCTGATGGATATTTTGGAAAAACTATATCTGTAATTATTAAGAATTTTGGTGCCAGGGTAACGATGTACGAATCGCCAGAACTTATAATTGAAGAACAGGCGGTTGATACAAATATATTTAGGAATTTATTTCATTTAGTTGATTCTGTCAGACTTACAGGGTATTATGGCGGTACTCGTTTGGTTAAAGCTGCAATAAAAAAATTCTGGGAATATTGTTCTGAAAATCATATTAAACTTTCGAATAAAAACTTCACAATCAGATATGAAACTTCGATTCCTCGTCAGGTTGGATTGGCAGGTTCCAGTGCCATTGTTACAGCAGCAATACGTGCATTAATGCAATTTTACAATGTTGAAATTCCTTTGCCATTATTGCCAAGCATTGTGCTTTCGGCAGAAGTTGATGAATTGGGTATAAATGCAGGCTTACAGGATCGAGTTATTCAAACCTATGAAGGATGTGTTTATATGGATTTTGATAAAAATTTTATCAATAAGCATAAACATGGTATTTATGAAAGGCTGGATGATACGAAATTACCCAGATTATATCTTGCTTATAAAACCGATTTAAGTAAGGTTTCGGGAACGATTTTGAACAATATTAAGCAAAGATTTGAAAATGGGGATTCTGAAGTAATTTCTACTTTACAAGAGATTGCAAATTGTGCAGAACAAGGAAAAGAGGCTATTGTAGACAAAGATTATAATGTTCTTAATGAATTAATTGATAAGAATTTTGATCTTCGTTGTAAAATTATGAATATTTCAGATAGTAATTACGAATTAGTAAATACAGCTCGAAAATGTGGAGCATCTGCAAAATTTTCAGGCTCAGGTGGTGCAATCATTGGTATTTATAAAGATGATGATATGCTCAGGAAGTTAATTGTTGAATTTAGAAAAATAAACGCAAGGTTAGTAAAACCTTATATATCTTAAAATTTGAATTATGATTAAAAAAGCTGTTATACCAGCTGCCGGATTTGGAACCAGATTTTTACCTGCTACAAAAGCCCAGCCAAAAGAAATGTTACCAATAGTTGATACGCCTGTTATACAGTATGTTGTGCAGGAGTGTGTAGATTCTGGAATTGAAGATATTCTTATTATTTCAGGTAAAGGAAAAAGATCAATTGAAGATCATTTTGACAGGAACTTTGAGTTGGAAAAAAGAATTAATGAACGTGAAGATGAGTTTTGGTATAACCAGATTAAGCATCTTGAAGAATTAGCAAATATCCATTATGTTCGACAAAAAGAATTAAACGGACTAGGTGATGCCATATACCATGCAAGACATCATTGTGGAAATGAACCGTTTGCTGTATTGCTTGGTGATACGATACTTGATGCTGTTATTCCTGTAACTCAGCAGCTGATTGATATATATGACCAATATAACAGTACTGTGATTGCTGTTGAGAGAGTGTCGAAAGATAAAGTTAATCGATACGGTATTGTTGGTGGAAATATGATTAGTGATCGGATTACTGAGCTAAATGAAATGGTTGAGAAACCTGAAATTGGAAAAGCTCCGTCAAATTTGGCCATTGCAGGTAGGTATATATTAACACCTGAAATTTTCAAAGCAATTGAAAAAACATCACGTGGAAAAGGAAATGAAATTCAATTAACTGATGCATTACGAATTATTTTAGCTCAGGAAAAAATAATGTCATATACTATTGAAGGTAAAAGGTATGATATTGGAAATAAAATTGACTTCTTAAAAACAACAGTTGAATTTGCATTAAAAAGGGATGAATTTAGAGAGCCATTTACTGAATATTTAAAAGATTTAGTAAAAAAGCTATAACAATTTATAAATTGTTAAAATAGAATTAGATTTTTTAGGATTTGAAATAGCTTGTATTGTGATACAGGCTATATTAAAAAAGTTTCCTGAGCTTAGTTTATATTATCAAACCCGCACACCCATCACCAAAATATCATCGGTTTGCTCATAGCCTTGCATCCAGTTTATAATGGTCTTTTCCAGTAATTGTTTTTGAATAACCATAGGTTTGTTATGGTTTTCAAGTAATATCTTTTGAAAGTTTTTGCTTTTGTATTTAAAACCTTTTTTACCACCAAACTGGTCACTAAAACCATCGGAAAACAGGTAGAAAATATCACCATCATTCAGTTGGATTTCATGATTGGTAAATGTTGG
>JAOZNO010000735.1 GCA_029933755.1 Bacteroidales bacterium
TTTTTTTAGCAAACTTTTACAATCAATTTTCCAGCTACGGAACATATTATCAGCTTTTAGGATTAATGAATCATTTAAACGAAGCTCTGCATAAGTATCCAGTCCTTTAAAATTAAGCTCTATATGGCTTTTGTTAAAAATATTATCCTCAAGATTAAATACCGTTTGATATTCCCATGTTTCATCCTCAATCCATTGAAGTTTCTGTTCATTTGTTCCGAAAAAAGGATTAGGAATTAAACTACTGTTAAATAAATCGGTATGTACCGTTCCGGGAATATTAGCCGGATACCAATTATTATTTGATTTTTTTCTAAACTGCCAGGCTGTTTTTAACTCTTTTGTAATTAGCTTTGTATGATCAAACTTGCTATTGCAACTAAAGTTAATTGTTAGCAATAATAAAATAATGATTTGCAGAAAACTGTTTTTTACTTGATGCATTTATTTTTATTAAATAAAAGTACTTGTTAATTTATTACGTATTAAAGATAGAAATAATCTCCAAACTCGAATAAAAAAATGATAATTTAGCATTATGACTCTTACAGAACTTATTAATAAAAACAGAAGCTACAGACGGTTTTATCAAGACCACAAAATATCTAATGAACAGCTAATAAAATTAGTTAACTTAGCCAGGCTATCACCTTCTCCCAGAAATTTGCAAGCTTTGAAATTTTGGGTAAGTAATGATGAAAAGCTGAATAACAAAATATTTCCAACGCTTTCATGGGCCGGATATTTAAAAGATTGGTCTGGCCCAATACCTGGCGAGCAACCATCAGCATATATTTTCATTTTGGCAGATAAAAATATAAGTGATAACTTTCAAAAAGATTTTTTATCAACAGCATCTGGTATTGTTGCACAATCAATTTTATTAGGTGCAGTTGAAGTGGGCTTAGGCGGTTGTATTATTGCAGCATTTCAAAAAAATAAAGTTACAAAAGCTATTTCTCTACCAGACCATCTAGACATCATACTTGTATTGGCTGTTGGGAAACCGAAAGAAGATGTAGTAATTCAGGATGTAGATTCAACTGGAAACATAAAATACTGGCGTGATGAAAAAGATGTTCATTATGTACCAAAAAGGAAATTAAATAATATTATAAAAATCATATAAAGTAAGTTTGTAATATAAAGTTCTAATTTTTCTTTTTGAAATAAACAATAGATCCATTTAACAATTTAGCAATTAAAAAAATGTTCGATTCACTTAGCATAACTATTTTAATAATTTTGGCAGCAGCCTTAATTAGTGCATTTTCCCGAAGGGTTAAAAGAGATAAATGTTTATACGATTTTAATAATGACCCGGTTACATTAGAAAAAATAACCGGAAAAATTACAACTAAAGGAATTTTAAAAGTTGAAAATACGGGACTTGAGTTTATATATCCTAAAGAAAAAAATAATGAAGAAAAAAACTTTGTACATGCTACCTACATCTTCTATAAATATGAATATCCGCAAATTCAAGCACTTATTAGATTTCATAATGAATTAAGCGAAGATGGGAAAAAAGCCAGAGAGAAAGACCTAAAAAGAACATATAAACCTTCAGTATATAAAAGACTGAAAAGAAAAATACAGAATATTTTTAAAACAATTAGTGATTCATTAACCGAACTTGCAAATGTTATGGTTACACATTTCCAAAAAGGTGGTGCAGGCGGAGCATTTTTAAAATCACAAGACAAATACCTAAAACAAATAAATCAGAACCTTGTCGAGTCAGTAGGCTCATCATATGATCCGTTGCTTGAAAAATATATTGGTCATAAAATTGTTTTTGATCACATAAAAGGTGAAAATGTTCATCAGTATTCTGGAATTTTAAAAAACTATACAGCTAATTATATTGAAATATTGGATGTATTGTATGAAACAGAAGATTCTGAGGCTCGTATTGCTGATATAATAGTTCCACAAAAACTAGGTATTATCAGGCATCTTGGTGAAAAGAGTGAAGAAAGTTCTATTTTTTCTGTTAAGAAACTAACAAAGTGGATAAAATAAACAAGAATTGAATATTGTCAATTGATTATTGAATAAATGTCAATCAACAATAATCAATACAAAGATGCAACCTTTATAGAAAACAAGCCGTCCTAAGTTCAAGAGCATTATGTTAAGCGAAGACCAATTAATTGAAAAATGTAAAAAACAGGATAGAGCAGCACAAAAGATTTTATATGATCGATATGCTGGTCTGATGTTGGCTATTTGTATGAGATACGTTTATGAACGATCAGAGGCAGAAGATATTTTACAGGAAGGTTTTCTTAAGATATTTTTAAAAATTGGTGAGTTTGAAGGAAGAGGCTCTTTTGAAGGTTGGTTAAAACGAATTTTTGTCAATACTGCTATTACTCATTATCACAAAAGTTCTAAACATAATAAAAATCACTACGAAATTAGTGATGTACAGGAAAACAAATTTGAGAAACAAAAATATAATGAAGCAGAATTCACAAGAGATGAACTATTTAATGTAGTAAATTCATTACCGGAAGGGTATAGAATTGTTTTCAATTTATACGCAATTGAAGGTTATAAACATAAAGAAATTGGCAAATTATTAAAGATTGATATTAATACATCTAAATCACAATATTCAAGAGCAAAAAAACTAATTCGTAAAAAATTAAACCATTTAAAGAAAGAAGCCAAGAAGAGGACTGATGAAGTTACAGAAAGAATTAATTAATGTCCGTCCATAAAGTTGAATATATTTATTTAAAAAAGATTTTTTGTTAATTTGTTAGAGAGTACGCAGT
>JAOZNO010000736.1 GCA_029933755.1 Bacteroidales bacterium
CCAAAGTCCGAGCAACTCAATGGTGTTTTTATTTCGCATCCAATTTTTAATAATGTCTCTTGGAGCTTCAGGATTTTTAAATTTTGCGATATCTGTTATGCAAATAAAATCCTCTTGTCGAGTTTGAGTAAAAGTAATTTCTACTCCTTTAACTTCTATTTTAATATTTTTTTTACTCATCTTTAAGCTCAATTTTTGCAAGGTTTTCAGAAATACGCTTATTTAATACAGCGTCTTCTTTTAGTTGTTCTTCAAATTCGGCTTTTAGGCTTGTAATATTATCACTCATAGCTGTTTTTGTCTTTAATTACAGGAATATCCCCAATTTTAACACTACCTTCTTTTGGCAAAGCATTATCGGCATAAACCTTCCATTTTATTATCCAGTCGTTAAATTGACTTATTAAACTTGTCAACTTTAGTTTTTCAGGTCGTGTATGCATTTTTGGTAAAATAGGGTCGTAGCGTGATGGCCCATATTGGGCATGAAGATTATCATCAACACCTACAACATCCCTTATGGTATTTTCCCCGTAAAACTCTACATGTTTTACACCACGTTCATCTTTGGAAGCTTTTAAAGATTTAACTTCCTCACTGTCCAAAAAATACTTATTAACGGTGATGTAGTAGTTTACATAATTTGCATAAATACTGCCAATATTACGTGGAATTATTTTCAGGGTATTATCAGTTTTTGTTTCGTAAGAACTTTCAGAAGTATTTAATTGTTTTGTAATACTTTCTATTTCAAAATCAAGAACTATTTCAGGTGTTGTATTACGATTCATTACATCACGTATTTCGTAATCTTCCATTGCTGCCGATTCGAAATTATATCGTTTATAATACCGTTTAGAGGATGCCTGGTGAGCAGTAGTACCTTTTGGAATTTCAACCACATAAACAACCGTATTATCAGTTGCCGAAACCTCTACAGAATATATTTTCACAGCATCAATCTTTGGCTGTATTTTACTATTTATGACCTGTTCTAACCATTCTTTTGAAAAATCACTCCTTTTTACCGGGTCAATTTTCTCGGGTAAGTGTTTCTTTTCTTTATCATCAAATTCTCTAATTCCATAAATAATTATACCACCATTAGAGTTTGCCATTGCTGAAACATCTTTTGAAATTTCGTTTCTTTTGCCATCTGATTTTGCTAAAGCACCTGCAGCTTTATAATCTAAGCTGTTACTTTCTTCAATTTCGTCAGTAATAAATTGCTGAATTTTAGCTAATGTCCATTTTTCTTCCATTAGTCTTTCCTTCCTTTTTTAATAGTGTTTATTAGCGGCTGGTTTGTCATTAACTGCCTGATTGCGGTAAATACCTGTTTAAATTGTGCATCGTATTTGTTTTCCAATTCATCAATTTTTCCGGCTAAGGAATCCTGGGAAATTAACAATTCGCGAAACTTCACAAATGCTTTTACAATTTGAATACTCGCATCAATTGCCGTTTTACTTTTTAAAACACTTGCCAGCATTACGGTACCATGTTCTGTAAAGACGTAAGGCATGTACTTCCTGTGTTTACCTCTATTATCGTTTAAGGTCACATTTTGTGACCTTAAAGATTGGTCTTCGTTTGATGTCGCATTTTGCGACTTCAAATATTCATCTTTGTTTGAGGTCACAATTTGTGACCTCAAACTTTTATTTTCATCTTTAGATAACCGAAACATAAAATCTACAGGAAAGCGAGCAGAGTTTCTTTTTACTGCTTGATTTAGCACCTTGGTTTCAACTCTATACAATTCAGCCAAATCACTATCAGTCATTACTTTTTGCCCCCTGAAAATGTATATTTTATTTTCAATAGGCTGTATTGGTATTATTTGATTATTCTCACTCATCTTTCAGCTCAATTTTTGCAAGGTTTTCAGAAATACGCTTATTTAATATAGCTTCTTCTTTTAGCTGTTCTTCAAATTCAGCTTTTAGGCTTGTGAAACGTTCTTTAAAATCAAAATCATCTTTCTCTTCAGCTAGGCCTACATATCGCCCAGGGGTTAGAACATAGTCGAGTTCTTTTACTCTTTCTATTGGTGTGGCGTTACAGAAGCCTTTTATGTCTTCGTAGGGCGACGACGCAGCATCGCCCGTACTACGCCAATTGTGGTAGGTGTCGGCAATAAGTTTTATATCTTCTGCCGAGAGTTCAAGAGTACGCCTATTTATTAAATGCCCCATGTTCCGGGCATCAATAAAGAGTATTTCTTTCCCCTTTTTTGTAAATGATCCGGTGGCTGAGCCTGTCGAAGCCCGGCTCATAAACCATAATGAAGCTGGAATTTGCGTATTTAAAAAAAGTTTAGCAGGCAGGTTTACAATGCAGTCCACCAAGCCTTCTTCAATCATATTTTTTCTTATCTCCCCTTCGCCGGAAGTTTTAGAGGTTAAGGAACCTTTTGCCAGAACAAAACCTGCTTGTCCGTTTGGGGCAAGGTGATACATAAAATGTTGTATCCAGGCATAATTGGCATTGCCTGTTGGTGGTGTGCCGTATTTCCAGCGACCATCCGTACGTAATAAATCACCACTCCAATCGCTTACATTAAAAGGTGGATTGGCAATGATGTAATCTGATTTTAAATCTTTGTGTGCATCGTTTAAGAATGAACCTTCGTTGTTCCACTTTACTTGTGAACTGTCGATACCACGAATAGCCAAATTCATTTTAGCCAATCGCCACGTGGTTTGGTTGCTTTCTTGTCCGTAAATGGAAATATCATTGAGCTTACCTTGATGCTCTTTGACAAATTTTTCCG
>JAOZNO010000737.1 GCA_029933755.1 Bacteroidales bacterium
CTCCTGTTGCTCAGAATCAAACTTTTATTGTTTCTGAGGGAGCTGAAGCAGGTAGTATTATTGGAACAGTTGTTGCAACTGATGAAGATAATGATAATCTGAGCTTTGAGATTGTTTCCGGTAATGTTGATGATGTATTTAATATAGCTTTGGATAATGGTGAATTAAGTTTGATTTCTGAGGGCATATTAAATTTTGAGAATAATTCTGAATATCAGTTGACCATACAAATAGAAGATGACGGCAGTATTCCAGAATCTATAGAATGTATTGCTACTATTAATGTAATTGAGCATGAAGATCCGTTTAAAGCTAATAATATCTTTACTCCAAAGGATGATCGAAATAAATATTGGCTTATAGAAAATGTTCATTATTATAAGGATTTTGAACTTGTTATTAGAACGGCAACAGGTCAGGTTGTTTATAAAACTATAAATTACCAAAATGACTGGAATGGTACTTTTAATAATCAGGCTTTACCAACGGGTACTTATTATTTTTCATTAATAAGTTTAGTAAATGGAAGAACTTATTCAGGCTTTATTAATTTGATTAGTAATTAGTGTGTGTCCATAAAGTCAAGAGTTTGAACTAGAAAGTTCGAATTTAAAGCCTGCCCCGTATTTTTATCGGGGGCGTGTGATAAATCTAAACCACAGAATACTAGTGTATTTGAGGATTTAGGTTTTGAGCAACAACACAGAAGTCGGACTTTCTAGACAAGCTCTAATTAGTCTTTGAATAAAAACTCTGTAGTGTTAATTAATATAATGTTTTTTGAAACAATTGTGTTTTGAATATGCAATCGTTTAGTTGTCATTGATTGTCATTCAGTAGTCATTATCAGGGTGCTACAGGAATGACTATTCATAACAACGATACTTCGACAAGCTCAGTAGCTGCGAATGACTATAAATTACCAAATATTTGTGTTGATATTTTATTGTGTTATTATCCTGATAGTTATTGTTTTACGTACAGGTTCTAATTAGAAAATTTATTATAAGATATACTTATATTTAGGGTAATTTTATGAAAATCCATTAAGGGTTTTATTTTGATAATATTAAACATGCAAAAAAGGTTTCATCTGAAATTTTTATATAGATATTTAATTTTTATAGTTTTTCTGATAAATGTACAGATAGGTAAATCCCAATCTGTTTATTTGGGAAACTTATATCCGTACAATAAATATCATCAAAACCCTGCATATGCTGGATATGAAGGGCTTATGACTGCAATCTTAGATTATAGAATTGCTTCATCAGCTATACAAGGAACTCCAAAACAACTAATGTTTGGCCTTCATTTGCCTGTATATAATAATATGGGGCTGGGTGGTAGAATTGAAAATCAGTCAGAAGGCTTATTTAGCTTTTTTACCGGATTTATTGATTATTCTTACCGTGTTAATATAAATAATAAACAAAACTTACGTTTTGGAATATCAGCAGGAATACAATCAAGTCAGCTTGATAACTCAAACATAATTGCTGCTGATCCTTCTGCAATTATTGAAATAGCATCAGCTAATTTTATAGGTACTGTCTTTGAAAGTGCCGCAGGTATTGTATACCAATGGGATAATCTTGAAGTAAATTTGGCAATACCTCGTTTGTTTGGAGTAGGAAAAGAGCTTAATCCTAGTTTTACAAGCGGTATTTCGTATCAGTTATATACTTTGGATAATCAATTAGTTTTGACCCCCGATGTTTTTGTTTTATATCAACCAAATACACCACTGTTATATGATATTAATCTAATTGCAAATTTTCAGGAGAAATTTATGTTGGGTGTTGCTTATCGGAATCGTCCCGGAATTGTAATTTCTGCGGGAGTTGCATATGCAAATATAAGATTGAATTATGCTGCGGAGCTTAGTGCTGAGAGATATGCTAATATCTTTAATACGATTCATGAAATTGCTATAACTTATCAATTTAAAAAAGTAGAAAAATTACCGACAGATAGTTTATATAATCCGCCTTTGGTATTAATTGTAAAGAATGATTCAACTAATGCTGATAGTTCAATAGTAAATAATTTAAACTTGAACGAGCAGTTAAATGATAGTATTGCTAATATTTCTACGTCAGACACTTCTGCGCAGATTCAGTCTTTTGAAGAACTAAATACAAAACAGGATTCACTTATTGATAATGATGATAATGCATATGAAATTTTAGAAGTAGGAAGTGGCGTTTTTATACTAAAACCACGTAATAAAAAAGAAGGAAAGATTGATGAAACAAGGGTTGACAGCCTTTTAAATACAGAATTGTTCTATAAAGATAATGATATAGTTCCTGATACAGAGCTCCTGGAAAATAATAAACCTGATGAATATGAAATTATAGAGTTGGGTAATGGTGTATTTACTATTAAACAAAATGATACAACCAATCAGATTAATAATAATATTCCTGAAGAATTAATCGATTCGCTGGTTACGTTAAATATGTTTATCTCAAAAAGTGATACAAATGCTAAACCTGTTGACAATAATAAAGAAGTGGACTATTTCCATGAAGTATATTATACCGTTCAGGTATTTATTAACAGTAATTCAAAGATCTTAGTTGAAGACTATGAATTAGCGGAACAGCTGAGGGTTGAAATGAAATCTTCAGGAAAGATAAACTATTTTTTCGGAAAATTTAGCGAAAAGAAATCTGCCGAACAGGCTATGAAACAGCTTAAAAAAAGAGGAGTAAAAAAACTAAGAGTTTGTAAAAAGAGTGTTTATCACTGAGTTAAAGGATTAAAAT
>JAOZNO010000738.1 GCA_029933755.1 Bacteroidales bacterium
GATTTAGGGGTCATTAGTGCAAAGCTTAACTTATTAAATATCACAGAACATTTAACGCAGAGCCGTTATGCTGTTAGCTGCGCAGCACATAAGTGAAAAATAAAAGGTTACCTTTTTACTTTTTTGTCATTAATAATAAAGGCACAAAGAAATCACCTAAAAAATAACATCAATGTCCGATCAAAAAATTATTGATTTAATAAAAACCGGGAAGCATTCCAAAGCACTGGATAAGCTGTACAAAATTTATCCGGCTGTAAAAAAACATGTTACAGATTATGGTGGAACAGAGTCTGATGCACAGGATGTTTTTCAGGATGGCTTACTTATTTTAATTGGGAAGATTAGTGATGCTAATTTCCATCTAAGCTCCTCTATCTCCACCTTTGTATTTGGTATTTGCAAAAACCTGAATAGAGAAAACATACGAAGAGTCAGCAAAAAACAAAACGAAGAACCAAATTTGCAAGATGAGGAATACACAAAAAGTGTTGAAGAATTTTTTGCAGAAGAGCTGAAATATGAGGCTTTGGATGAAGTACTTATTAAAGTAGATAAAAGGTGTCTGGAAATATTAAAGATGTTCTATTACCAAAAACTACCTATGAAAGTAATTGCCAACAGGCTGGGTTTTAAAAGTGAAACATCAGCCAAAACACAGAAATATAAATGCCTTGAAAAAGCCCGTAAGCTAATATTAAATGTATTTAGCAAAACTAAAACAATATTATTATGAAGCCTGAATTAGAAGAAATTAAATATATAGAAAATTATTTACTTGACCGACTAAGCCAAGACGAAAAAGCGGTATTTGAAAGTAAACTGATAAATGACCCTGAATTTGCCCGTTTGGTTAAAATGCAAAGGGTTGTTATGATGCGTGTGCAGCAAATTGCTTTAAAACAGTCAGTTACAAGTGCGCACAAAGGCTATTTACGAAGACAAAAATTTTCATTTAAGAACAGTGTCTTTAAATATTCGGTAAATTCATTACTTACAATTATTGGTGTTTTGTTAATTGCTTATGCTGTTTGGGTAAGCAATATGGATACGACCGATAATATAAAAAAATCCGATATAACTTTAGTTCAAGCTCCTTTGCATGGTGTTGATGTTCCATTTAACACAGATACCCTTTTGGCTGAAACAGGTGCAGTACTAAATTATAAAACAGGTTCAACAGTAATTATACCACCGGATGCTTTCGTAGATGAAAGTGGAAATCCTGTAAAAGGAAAAGTAGAACTTAATTTCAGAGAATTTAATGATGCTGCGGATATTTATCTAGCCGGTATTCCTATGTCATATAATCAGAATGGTGAAGATATGGTGTTAGAATCAGCCGCTATGTGCGAAATTAGTGCATTTAAGGATGGAAAAGAATTGAAAATCAAGCAAGGACAGAAAGTTGAGATTATGCAAGCCACTTATACCGGAAATAAAGGTTTTAACCTATATCGTTTTGATAAAAATGTGGGGAAATGGATTGAAAAAGGAAAGGATCACCCTATGGATTTGAATATTAAATCGCAGGGCAAAGCATATACTGATGAACAAACAGTTTTAACTTATAAAAAGCCAATAAGACCTAAAAAAACAGAAGATTTCAGTTATACTTTCACAATTGCAGTTGATGAAGATGAATTTCCTGAATTAGCTGTATATAAAGATATAGAATTTGCAGTTGATAAAAACGATAAAGAATATAAACTTTCTCATTCAAATGTTGAATGGGAAGATGTTCGCATGAAAAAAGGTCCAAAACCAGCTTCGTTTATTGTAACTTTTATAAAAGGGACATGGAAGGTGAACTATTTAGTTTATCCTGCTTTTAGTAGTGAAAACTATGATAATGCAATGGCAGTTTACAATAAAAAACTAAATGAATACAATAAAATAAGAAGTGGCAGATTAAGCAAGCAGGAAAAAGAAAAGCAAGAGCTTATGATAGCCATTAACAGACAAGATTCTATTAACCAACTTATTGAAGCCCGTAATGCGAATGTTAATATCTATAATAAATGGTTGGAAACTAATAGTGCACAATCATTAGTAAATATGGTACAGGATTTAATGAACTCTGGATTAGTTGAAACGGAAATAAAAGACAAATTGATTAGTGCAAAAAATAATAATGAGAACCTGCTCGGGTATAAAAACTTCATTGAAAAAGCTCATAAAGAGTTAACAGAGGCAAAACAAATTTTCGGAAAAAGAAGTATTATGCTAAGACAAACAACTAGCCTTGTTCTACGGTCTAAACTAATAGCAATTGAATCGGATATTAAGCAGATTATTAAAAATAAAGAGTTTATTGAAAAAGCTTACATAAACTTTGAAAAAGAGAGATTAAACAATCTGGAAATAAATCAAAAAATATTGCGTGTTTATAGTATTAATAAATTTGGTATTTGGAATTGTGACCAACCTATAAGATATTCTAAAGGGATGAGCTTAATGGCGAATTTCAGCCTTAATAATGAACAACTACCGCTTGTAAATATTAATCATGTAGATAAGGATGTACGTTCCTTATTTCAATATGGAGAAAGCGATTTTAAGCAATTTAAATACAACCCAAAAGCAAAAAATGTAATTTGGACTGTGCTTGATGGAGAAAAACTGATTTACTTTAATGAATTTGATAAAATACCTGAAAACACAAATGGCAAAGCCTATACTTTTAAAATGAAAGAGGTAGGGGAGCCTTTAACAGATTATGATAGGGTTAAAGAGATTATTAGTAATTTATAACAAAATGAAATGAAGAAG
>JAOZNO010000739.1 GCA_029933755.1 Bacteroidales bacterium
TCAATAGCTTTTGTTCACCCGCAGTTTCCGTACTTAATGTGACTTCCATATCAATCTTGCTTTCAGCAACATTTGGTTTCACAAATGCATCCTCAACCCATTGACTGTTTCTAGCTTCAAGCCAAACATGCTGGTGAATACCGCCCCAGTTGATATCCATATAGTCAATCACATCAAAGGCCCCGGTGAGTGCATCAATGTCCCAGTCTTGTTCGTTATCAACACGAATAGCGATTGTTACGTCATCACCGGGCGTGATATACTTTGAAAGATCAATATCAAAGCCTACTACATATCCCACATGTCGCCGTACATGTTTACTGTTTATCCAGACATCCGCATAACGATGAACACCGCCTAAGCGTAAGAATACTTTTTTACCCGCCCAATCTGAAGGGATTTTAACTATACGACGATACCACGCTTTTCCGATATAACTACTGGTTATTTTATCAGTTTCCTTTCCTACTCCCTGTGCATCCCAAGCACCCGGGATCAAAATCGTTTCGTTAAAAGCTACAGAAGCATTAAACCATCTTTCTTTTTGACCTACATCTTTGGGATCGATGCGAAATTTCCACTCTCCATCCAAATCAATCTGAGGACGAATAACAGATCTTGGCCAACGTGAGTCAGCAAGATTATTTTTATTATCTACTCCATTATTTGAAACATCATTTATTGAAGTACATGAATTAATCGATGTCAAGAATATTGTTCCAACAAGGAATAATAGCGATTTCGTTACTTTTTTGAATATTAGTTCTGTTAACATTAGTTCTCTTTTTTTGAATGTTTTAATTTCCAGACAGATCTTCTTTCGTCATTTCTCTCTTTTCAAACCCCGGGCCCTTCCAGGATACTTTTAGCTCCTGTCCACCACCTTGCTGAAAATACCTTAGTTCAATTTTATGCACTCCTTCATCTAATTTTATTTTTCCATATTTTTCCAGGTAACCGTGTCCACCATCATTATCAATAAGAAGCATATTGTCAACATATAGTTTGCTTCCATCATTTGAACCACAATAAAAAACATACTCCCCGACCTTTTTAATATTGACCGACCCTATAAATAATAATGCATAATGCGTTGGAACACTCTTTATGTTTTCTAACCGAAACTGATCTATTTTACTAATTTTATCAGGAGTCATACTCAAATAATTTGGAGTAGCACCAAATTTTCCTTTGTAAAAACGTGATTCAATACCTTTCCCAAGTTTTACCAATTCATACTGTGAAGAAATTACATTACTTGATTTACAGCCTTTTTTAAAAGCTTTAACCTTTAATGTTGATGCGTCTTCTATAAAAAATGGATTCATATAAAGCGTTGAGCTGGCAATTGGTCTTGTTCCATCAAACGTATATCGTAATTCTGCACCAGGCATTGGCGATTCTAAAGTAATTTTAATTCTATTTGAAAAATATCGATTTACCGGAAAAATTCTGGGTTTCAAAACTTGTAATTGTTCCACTTTAACTGTTGTGATAGAACTGTTTTCGCCATGAATAATAGATGTCGCCTTAATGATTGCAGAATTATACTGTATAAATTCTTTAACGTATTTAAAAGACTTTTGTGTTGGTCTCGAACCATCAATTGTATAATAAATTTCCGCATCTGGTGTAATGGAGTTCATTGTCACAAAACCTAAATCGTTTCTTGAAATAATTGGAGGCGCAGAGACAAGGTATAATTTAGACTGTCTTGCATATTCACTTAGCTCACCATCACGCAAATTGTACGGTCTGATAATATAACTTAGAAAAGTAGGACTTTTTTCAACTCCCTCTTTAGAATTTGCTCTTATAACCTCACCCAGTTCTCCTACACCACGTTCAAAGGCTGAGAGTGTAAAATAAACATCATCATCTCTTTTTAATTCATTCGTATGCTTTGCTAATTCTAAATTTTGCTGGCTATAGTGAAGGACGTTCATGGAAAATGGTTCTGAACGGCTTATAAACATAACACCTTGGTTTTTGTCATTTGAAAATAATGCCCAACGTATGTCTTGTTTACTACCATTAGATTGTGGTGTAATGTATGGAACATATTGCTCTTCAACAGTACTAGAGTATAAACTAATAGCGGCTCCAGTTTTACGATCGTAATAGTTTCCATGTGGGCCGCGGCCAAACCATTTAATATTTTCTAATTCCGGTGACAAAACAAATGACATACCTATTTGAGCGAGAGTAGGTAATTTACCGTATGGGTATATTTGATTGTCTGCATAGATATCACCGTTTCCCAAAATAGTGTATACGCATTTATGTATAAATCCGCATTCATTTTTCATTTTGTTATTTATTTCTACACTAATCTGTATTTTTGTCTTAGCCTCCTTAACTTCAAAAGAGTTTACGACAGGAGAAGGTTTATCCATACCGTATTCTCTCCATGCCTGACTAATAACTATATCGTTGTCTAAAGGCGCCCTGTAAACGTATAACTTGGGGCCGCTTATTGCTTTTCCCTTATCTGAAAGCAATTCATTACCAGCATAATTTAATGATTGGATTGTCCCATTAGATTTATTAAACACTATTTTAAATTCCTTACCACTAACGATAACTTTATTGTCCTTCTCAATGGAACTAATTTTGGATAATTTACGATTAGTTTTTGTAAGCACTTGTGCACTTTTGATAGGAATTTTAAATTGATCCCATGCAACTTCATATCCGTTCTCTGCCCAAAGTGTTTTTTCGGATTGTGTGAAAATTATCTTGAAAAAATATTCTGCATCTGGTTTTGC
>JAOZNO010000063.1 GCA_029933755.1 Bacteroidales bacterium
TGAAAGAGAATCAGTAAAATATTGGAATACAACACTTGTAGAACTAAGACCAGTGAAAATCCCATAAGCATTTTCAACATTGCCAGAATACCCAAAATCACTACCGGCAGGTTCATAACTATAATAATACATAGCATATTCTTCAGTCATGCTAAAAACCGTTACAGTATAAATATTCTCATTAATAAGCCCGGCGGTATCAATGAATTGATAATTTTCATAACAGGGAAATTCATCATTTATGTGATAATAGCAATAATTATCGGCAAGGGGATTTAATGAATCACAATGAAGAATTGTATAAAAATAGGCATCTCCACTATGATCCCACTCTATATTGATAAAACTTACAGTATCAACTAGCAAAGAATCTTCGTATTCATAGAGTTCAAGTTCAATATTTTCAGGTGGATAAGGAATGATCGTTTCTGCAAATATCATATTCCCAAAATATTCTATTTCAAGAGAATAATAATTTCCTGTACTAATTTGCAAATCAGTTCCTTCATAGGAGTATTCACCAATATTTTTATCACTTAATTCCAAGTTATATTTTTGGTTATTTGAATAAATTGAGACAATAGCATCTACAACTGGCAATTGAACATTATCATTAATGTCAGCAAGTTGAACAAGTCTTATCACAGGTTTTTCATCAGGAAACAACACTCCATCAACAACAATTTGGCTATCAATATAGGCTTCATCATAGTCAGCTGAGCATGCATACACAAAGACCCATAAAAAAATTAATACTACATATTTTATTTTTGAAATCATTTTTAATAAATTTAAAAATCAATTGAAAAAGACACATTGGGTGTAAACCCCATTAATTTAATATCATAAACTTTATAAACAGGACTTTGCAACAGGTCGCTATTAGTTTCTTCTGCGATTCTGTAAAACCTGTACTTTATATTTTGCCTACCATATAAATTAAAAATACTTAAACCCACTTTTGCAAAACCAGAGCCAATTCTAAAATTATAATTTACTGACATATCCAGACTATGAAATGCTGGTAAACGTGATGAATTCTTGTTCTCAGGAACTGAAATCAGCTTTTGCTTTCCATTTAGCAATGTTACATAATACTGTCCTATTGGTTGTGTGTAAGGCTTTCCTGAACCATAAATCCAGCTAAGTGCAAAATTCCAGTTTTTCAATTTTAGCATATTAACAATTTTTAACTCATGTCGCTGATCATTATTTGATGGATATGCTTGTCCATTATTTATATCGGGGAATTTCCTAAGCGACTTTCCTAAAGAATAAGCAATCCACCCACTATACTTTCCATACTCCTTTAATAGTAAGACATCAATACCTGCAATTTTACCTTCCCCCTTATGATAAACACCTTCTAAATCATTTGTCTGAGAGCTTATTTCATTGAGAATTGCACTTTCATACTCAATTAGGTTTAAGGTATTCTTATAATAAGCCTCAAAATCAATTGTAAAAAACCGTTTTTTCAAATTAAAACCTATAGTATAATGACTCGACGCTACTGCGGGTGCGAGGATATTATCAGATATCATCCAGTAATCACGGTTGATTCCTGCCAGATTCTTCACAGGAATTTTGTTTAAATACTGATGATAATTCCCCGCTGATACTTTTAAGTTTAATAAAGGGGATATTTTATACTGTAGCGAAAGGCGTGGCTCGATATTGGTCACTTCGCTTGATGAAATAAAATTAGCGCGTAATCCAGCAATCAGGTATAATTTCGAACTAACAGAATATTTATCTTGTGCAAAAACAGACAACTGTTTTGCAAATTGACGAATATCCTGCAAAATATTATCGTTCCAGAAACTTAAGAAATCAACATTTATCGTATTATTATCCAGTCCTATTTCAAATGTATGCTTTTTATTAATATACCATGTAGTATTAATTTTAAGGTTTATGTTATCAATATTATTTGATTCATATATCAAAGAGGTATCAGAATAAGTACTTTGACTGTAGGAATAATCACTTAAATAATAATTAAAATAATTTGAATAATTCAACGAAAAGTTAGAGAACACCTTTTTAGACCAATTTCTTGTCCATTTTAGCCCAAGCCCCCGATTTCCCCAATTCATATTCTCTAACATCTGATAATCATATTCAACAGCCGTACTATCTAAAAAATCTAAATTATCCTTACCAAGATAGAAACTGATACCCAGTATATCTTTCTTTGATAAGGGAAGATTTAATTTAAAATTTAGATCATAAAAACGAAACACAGGTTCAAGTTGGTTAGGAAGGTATCTCACAGTTCCATTTACCAGCCAATAACTATTATCAATAGGACTTTTCACTTTATCAAATATCTGATCATAAAGTGATGTTTTTACTATTTCATTATAGGATCGTCTTGCTGCAATAAGTAATGATGCTTTCTTAAAAAGAGGAACCTGTATAACAAGGTTTGCGCTTAACATGTTTAAATTAAAATGTACCGTGGGTTTAGATAGATTACCAGACTTTCCAGTTATTTCCACCATACCAGACACTCTATTCCCATATTTTGCCTCAAAACCCCCTTTGTAAATCTGTATATCCTTAACTACTTTTGAATTAATTGCACTAAACATTCCAAAAAAGTGATTTAAATCCAGAATTGAAAACCCATCAAAAGTAACCAGTGTTTGGTCTGATGGTGAGTTTCTGATAATCAAGCCGGAAGACGAATTATCCGTACCACCAATACCAGGAAACAACTGTAAATTTCTAAAAATATCTAATTCACCCAGTACGGGCAAATCAGCCATTTTAGCAGGATTAACTGTAAAATGCCCGGCCATTTGACCCAAATCAACAGATTTTATATTATTTGATTGAACATCCACTTTTGAAATAAGTTTATCTTCGCTTTCAAGCTTTATTTGCAACACATCCACAGAATCATTAGAGCATACTACAAACTCCCTTGTCTTATACCCCATATAGCTAATCATAAATTTTGCAGTATCAGCATTGTTCATGAAAATAGTAAAATAACCTTCCTGATTTGAAGCGGTATTATAACTCGTTTTTTTGTCGTAAATATTTGCATAGGGGAGTCTTTCTTTTGACTCACTATCTACAACTAAGCCTTTAACAATAAACTTTTGAGCAGTTTTTTTTCGTGGGCTGATAATATATACACCATCAATTTCCTCAAAATCAAAATTATATTTAGATGTTAGTTGGCGCATGAATTTCTTCTTACTTAAATTAATGTAATCGTCTGTCACAATCACTTTTTCGAGTAAAGAATAATCATAAGAAAACTTAAACTTATATTTTTCACTAACTTCTTTTAAAACCAATGGCATTGATTCATTAAAAAAGCTTTCATTAATTAGTTTTTGAGCAAAAACATTTAAGCCTACAAAAAGCTGAAATATAATTAAGTTGAATAATATAATTATGCGGTATTTATGCATACTCCATTAAAAATACTATACTTTAAATGGTTAAATTGCTATATTGCTAAATAGTTAAACTTATTGATAATCAGAATGAAAGCACTTCCTGAAAATCAAACTTCAAACCGTTTTTAGTATAAAACAACATATTCTCTCAATATTATACAAGTTCAGGTTGAAATACCCTAAGATAAGATGATGCACAGTTAATTTAGTGAGTTGTTATGAGAACCAAAGAATTATTTTCAATTTGATATTCCAGTCCCATTGGCTTACAAATCATTTTTAATGCTTGGTCTAAATCTTTATTATTAAAATAGCCATTGAAAACCCGTTCTGATTTACTATCGAATTGAATTTTCATATTAAATTGGCGTTCCAATTCGTCAAATACATTATCTAAACTTTTATTTTGAAAATAAAACTGTCCATTTGTCCACAAATCTGTATTTGAATTGTTTAAATTTAAAACTTCCCCACTGTTATTATCTGGTCTGAAATTTACCAGTTGATTCTCCTTAAGAAATATTGTTTTACCAGATTTAGAGTGTACAGAAACTGCCCCTTCAGTACATTTAACTTCCAAAGTATTCCTTCTGCTAAAAACATTGAAAATTGTTCCTGTAACTTTTACAGATCCATTTATACACCGAACTGTAAAATCACTTCCTTTCTTTACTTTAAAGAAAGCCTCACCTTCCAGCTCAACAACCCTTTCATCCTTCCATTCTTTTTTTGAATATAAAAGTTTTGAAACCGAATTAATAACAACTTCAGAGCCATCCGGCAGAAATACTATTTCCTTTTGCCCTGCATGAACAAAAATTTCGCTTGTATTATTATATGATAAAATAAACAAAAGACTGAAAAAAACGATTACTATGGAAGCAACAGAATAATAAAAGACAGGCTGTTTTATTAAAAACTTTTTGCTTTTCACAGAATCAGCTTCCATTTTCTTTTGTAATTCAGTCCATATTTCACTTTTTGAACGCCCTTCCGGAACTTTCAGGTTTTCTATATGATTAATTATTTTTTCTTTTTTTTCCATACTCACAATTTAAACTCAATGGAATCACGAAGTTGGCTTAAAGCATTTTGCATTCGTTTCTCAACTGCTTTTACACTAATTCCTAGACTTTCAGCAATCTCTCTATATTTCATTCCTTCAACACGGTTCATTAAAAAGGGAACTCGATTTTTTTCTGAAAGTTTTGCAAGTGCATTTTGTAGCTTTTCATCAAACTCCTTTAATTCCATTACATATTCCGGAGATTCCATATTTACATCACAATCCTGACTACTATTCTGAAAATTAAATGAAAGTTGCTCTCTTTTTGCCTGATTAATAAAGACATTATGTGCTATACGATATAAATACGAAAGCATTGTTTCTTTTTTTACATCCGTTCGTTTTTCCCAAAGCTTTAGAAAAGCTTCCTGGGCAATATCTTCAGCCTGTTCAATGTTTCCACACTTAAAATACACATAATTCCTAATTTTATCGAAATTATTGTCAAAAAGAGTTTTGAACTCAATCTGAGAAAGACCTTTGTTTTTCTTAAATATAATTTTCAAAGCAAATGGTTCTATTTGGCAAATTTAATTATTCCAATGTTTTTCACAAAACGATATTGAGAAGATATTATTATGAATTTTATATATAATAGTCTTCAAACTCTCCTGAAAAATTACAGATCATATTAAAAGTAAAACTTACCAGAAATTTTATCCTTAAATATTTTGGCTATAGTATAAACGATTGTGGGTAAAAGTTTAAAGAATAGTCCACAGATGACGCAAATGAACGCAGATAAACCCTCACTTTATATCTGTGTTAATCTGAGATAATATGCGGACAAACAATGACAGACAACTGAATTAAGTTTCTTTAAAAAAACTAAAATCCATAAAGTGGGTACTTTTTGAAAATAGTCAGAGCTTGACTTTGTTAATTGTCACATATTCTGAATTTTAACATTATATGTATTTGCAAACACAGTCAAACTCTGACTTTAGGGATATAAAGTCTTTAACTCTTATACAAATCCTCAATCTGATCTTTGTATTTTTCTACAACAAATCTTCTTTTAAGCTTTAAAGTTTGGGTTAACATTCCATTTTCAATAGTGAAATTTTCATCTGTAAAAATAAACTTTTTAGGTATTTCGTAATGACCATAGCTACCTTCAAGACTTTTTCTAATTTCCATACTTACAAATTCCTGTACTACTGATGAATGAACTAATTTGTCAACTGTTGTTTTAAGTTTTAATGTTTCAGCAGTCTTTTTTAAAACAGCACAGTCGGGAATTACAATACAAACATTATACGATTTACCATCGCCATAAATCATGGCATTTTCTATATAAGGTAGTAAACGGATATCTTCTTCCAAAGCAGCTGGAAAAACATATTTTCCATTTTCAAGTTTAAATTGTTCTTTAATCCTTCCGGTGATAAAAACAAAGCCATCTTTATCAATCGTTCCTCTGTCACCAGTTTTTAGCCAGCCATCCTCAGTAAATACAGCTTTTGTAGCTTCCGGTTTATTATGATATCCAACCATGAGATTCGGTCCCATTACTTGAATTTCACCATCTTCACTGTTGTCACTAATCATTGACCGATCAATTCTAACTTCAATATATTCAAGAGCTGTACCAATACTTCCCGGCTTATTTAAATCAGGACTACTCATTGTAATAGCCGGTGAGGTTTCACTCAAACCGTAACAATCGAAAACAGGAAGACCAATATCCGTAAAGAAATAAGAAATTTCCATATTCATTTTCGCACTTGCTGTGATAGATGCAATTAATTTTCCACCAAATTTTGCAGCAATTTTTGAGAAGACCACTTTACGACCAAAGTTTAATTTCAATTTTGTTAGCCAATCAACTTTCCCATTTTGTTCACGGTATTTTTTTGCAGCATTAACTGACATTTTAAATAATTTCTCTGTCATGCCACCTGTTTCATTCATTTTTGCCCAAATACCATCATAAATTTTATTAAAAACACGGGGTACGGCAATTAAAAAAGTCGGTTGCACTTTTAGTAAATCTTCGGCCAAAGTTTCTACACTTTCCATAAACCCAATTGAACCTCCTGTGAATAACCAATTATACAATTCGGCAGTTTGACCATAACTATGTGCCCAGGGTAAAATTGATAAACTCCTTGATGTTTCATTAAGCATAGAATATCTGCGATTTCCTGCTCTTGAATTTGAAACAAAGTTCCCATGTGTTAACAAAACCCCTTTGGGGTCACCGGTTGTACCCGAAGTATATATTAAAGCAGCAATATCATTAACCTTAGGTATAATAGCAGCAACCGGATTTTCTTCACCAATTTTCTCAAGATGATTCATACTTATTTCACTGTCATCTTCAATAATATAGATATGTTCTAGAGAATCAATTTCATCTTTAAAGTGTTTTACTTGTTCATAAATATCTTTATTTGAAACCAACAGTAATTTAATCCCTGCATCTTTTGTAATATAATGCCAGGTTCGTAAAATCTCATTTTCATACATGGGTACAAAACGAGCTCCCACACCATAGGTTGCAAAAACTGAAACAGCCCATTCAAACCGATTATTTGCTATAATGGCAACTGCATCACCTTCTTTTATATTTAAAGATGCTAATCCACCTCTGAAATTATCAACTTTCCTTTTTATATCGCCATAAGTAAGCCATTCATATTCACCACTTTGCTTATTCTTAGTTCCAAAAAGATTATTGTCTCTAAATTTCTCAGTTGCTATTTCAAAATGATCAATTAAGTTATCCGGTTTTTCTATTGTTATCATTTTTTTAGTTTTAGAATTTGTTATGCACACATCATTATTAGAACAAATATATACTATTAAGCTGTAAAACAAGTAAAGTTTATACTGGCATTTCTATAAATCCATCTCTTTACTCTTTTTCAATTTTTTTAATATCTGGATTTACAAGTAAGTTTTCAGCATTTTTACCCGACACAATCGATTTTCCTGTTTGTTTTTCAATTTCTAAGCGTGCTTTTTTCGCAGCATTACCACCTTTTCTTGCAATATCCTTATTTTCTGCTAACCCTTTCGGCTTTTTCTCTTTTGATATTTCTGTGGTAGAAGCTTCTGCCAACATATTTAAAACCAGTTCTAAATTAGTCATATTATCTCGTAAATTTTCTTTTTTAAGACCTTTTAGTTTTTTGTATGCTTTTACATCCCTGTCTGCCCAAGCTTTTGTAATTTCATTGGTTAAAATAGCATATTCCAAACCTTCTTTCATTCCTCGCTCTTGCCACTGGTCAGTAAGTTCTTTTCTAACTTCTATGCTTTTTAATCGCTGATTTATCCACTCTTTTGAATAACCTTTTGCAAGATAAGTTTGCATTGCACGGTCGAAAGCCAATTCGGGGTCTTCTATCTCATCTATTCGCTCCGAACCTACTTTTGCCAACCATTGTTTAAAAGGCTCTGCTTTTTTGGATCGTATGGATTGAATAATACGAAACAACCCTTCTGTGTCAGACGCTTGTATTTTTCGCATTTTACCATCTGCAGCTTGCATTTGAACTAGGGGACAAATTGTCCCCCAGTTGGAATTTAATTCTTTATCACGCTTTTTCATCTTTTTAATGTAATCTTTTACATTAGATGTTTCTGCAAGTATCTCTACTACATCCTGAACCGAAAAATACCATTTCTCCTGTTCGTCATCCCAATGGGTACGGACTTTCTGCTCCTGAAAGAGTTGTGTTTTATTAGGTCTTTTATTTTCCATTTCCTTTCTATTTTTTATATCGTTCCTTTGCATTGGGTTCAACAAATATATACTATTAAGCCGTAAAATAAGCAAAGCCTGCTCTGATCCTATTCAGAAAAGTTATGCGTAATCCGTTTTACATTATTAAGGATACACTAATATCAATATTTTTATATTTATACAGGTTAAATAATGACTTAGAGTCACTGAGCAAAACAAATCTCTGCCGAAATGTCATAAATACAACATTGGCATATACTTTGAAAAAGCCTTTTAACGAATAAAATGTTAAACACAAAATATATTTAATATGCAAAAAGGCAACATAAACGTTACCACGGAAAATATTTTTCCTATTATTAAGAAATTTCTTTACTCTGACCACGAGATTTTTCTTCGCGAATTAATTTCAAACGCTGTAGATGCTACACAAAAGCTTAAAACACTTGCACGTATAGAAAAATACAAAGCTGAGCTTGATAATTCAACAATCAATGTTAGTATTGACGAAAAAGCAAAAACACTAACAATTTCAGATAAAGGAATTGGTATGACAGCCGATGAGATTGAAAAATATATCAATCAAATTGCCTTTTCAGGTGCTGAAGAGTTTTTGGATAAATATAAAGACAAAGCTGATGCAATTATTGGTCATTTTGGTTTAGGTTTTTACTCATCATTCATGGTGGCTGAAAAAGTTGAAATCAGAACAAAATCATATCAGGATGGTGCACAAGCTGTAAAATGGGAATGTGACGGAAGCCCTGAGTTTAGCATTGAAGATATAGAAAAAGAAGATGTTGGAACAGACATTATACTTTATATTGATGAGGAGAGTAAAGAGTTTTTGGAAAAAGCAAAAATTACTGAACTTTTAAATAAATATTGTAAGTTTTTACCTGTTGAAATTGCTTTTGGTAAAAAAACAGATTGGAAAGATGGTAAAGAGGTTGAAACTGGTGAATTAAACATAATTAACAACACAACACCTGCATGGGTTAAAAAACCTGCTGATCTTAAAGATGAGGACTATAAGTCTTTTTACAAAGAACTATACCCAATGACAATGGACGATCCGTTGTTTCACATTCATCTAAATGTAGACTACCCTTTTAATCTTACAGGTATTTTATATTTCCCAAAGATTAAAGCAAATGTTGAGGTTCAGAGAAACAAAATTCAGCTTTATTCAAACCAGGTTTTTGTAACTGATTCGGTTGAAGGAATTGTTCCTGAGTTTATGACCTTGCTTCATGGTGTAATTGACTCACCAGATATTCCATTGAATGTTTCCAGAAGTTACTTACAAAGTGATGGTAATGTTAAGAAAATTTCAAGTCACATTACGAAGAAAGTAGCTGACCGCTTAAATGAAATATTTAAGAAAGAAAGAGAAGATTTTGAGAAAAAGTGGAAAGATTTAAGCATGTTTGTTGCTTATGGTATGCTTTCAGAGCCTAAATTTTATGATAAAGCAATAAAATTCAATTTATTTACCAATACTGAAGGTAAAAACTTTACATGGGATGAGTACAAAGAAGTAATTAAAGAAACCCAGACAGACAAAGACAAAAACTTAATTTGTCTGTATACAAGTGATGTAGAAGGACAATATACTTTTGTAGAAGCTGCAAAAGCGAAAGGCTACGATGTTTTGGTAATGGACGGTCAATTAGACTCTCATTTCATCAATCATTTAGAAACAAAACTTGAGAACACTAAGTTCACAAGGGTTGATGCTGATGTTATTGACAAATTGATTAGTAAAGAAGATGGTGCAGAGTCAAAACTATCAGGTGAGCAGGAAAAGGATTTGACTTCTGTATTCAAGAGTCAATTGCCAGCAGAAGCAAACTACATCGTAATGTTTGAACCATTAAGTGAAGATTCTAATCCGGTAATGGTTACACAAAACGAGTTTATGCGTAGAATGAAAGATATGTCGGCACTTGGTGGCGGCGGAATGGGTTTTTATGGCGATTTACCTGACAGCTATAATCTTGTTGTAAACTCAAACCACCCATTAGTTGAGCAAATTGCTTCTGATACTGACAAATCAGTTAAAAAGGAAGTTTCGCCAATTAAAAAGGAAATTAGTGCCGTTGAAGGCGATAAAAACGCTCTTGAAAAATTAAAAAAGGATAAAAAAGACGAAGAAATTCCACAGGAAGAAAAAGACCAGATGGATGATTTGAATAAGAAATTGGACGAATTAAACAAGAAAAAAGAAACGGTTTTAGAAAACTATGGTGGAGAAAACAAATTAATTAAACAACTAATTGACTTAGCTTTACTTTCAAACAACATGCTTAAAGGAGCTGCTTTGGATAAATTCGTAAAACGGAGTATTGAGTTAATTGAGAAATAGTAACTGGTTTATTGGTAACTGGTAATTAGTAAATAAAAATGCCCATATGGTTTTTACAACCTTTGGGCATTTTTTGTAATAAGATTTGACTAATAACGATCCTTTAATATTGAGTTTGCTCCGAAAAGTGTGATCTCCTGCATTCAGCC
>JAOZNO010000740.1 GCA_029933755.1 Bacteroidales bacterium
AACTAAGAAAAAACGCATAGCCTGCCCCGCCTTAGCGGGGAATTATTCAGGCTATTGCGCTTGAAGTAAAAATATTAAACTATATTAATTAAACTTACAGCTATAAAAAGTTAACAATATGCAAAGCCTAAACAAAAAAAAACTTTCTCTAAAAATTATATCCTTATTAATATTATTTTCAAGCTTGGGCAACAATAATGTTTTCTCACAAGAAGAAACACTTAAATTCACTCTTGATGACATACTTAAACTTGCTAAAAATCAATCGCTTGACGCATTAATTGCTAAAAATAGTTTTCGGTCAAGCTACTGGGCTCATCGTTCTTATAAAGCAATGTTTCTTCCATCATTAACAATGGATGCTACCTTACCGGATTTTAACCGATCTATTGCACAAATAACCCAGCCGGACGGTACGATTGATTACATTGGTCAACAAAACCTAACAAATTACCTGAATTTAAATATTAAACAAAACATTACTTTTACAGGAGGACAATTATTTGTTCGATCTAATTTACAAAAATTAGATGTACTTAAAGATAGTGTAATTACCTCATTCTTAACTAATCCAATTAGTATTGGCTTAATACAACCCGTTTTTTCTTATAATAGTTTTAAATGGCAAAAAAAAATTGAACCACTTAAGTACAAAGAAGCTAAAAAGGAATATATTAATGCCCAGGAAACAATAAATCTGAAAGCAATAAATCGTTTCTTTGATTTGGTATTAGCCCAAATAAATTTATCTATAGCCGAAATAAATTACAGCAGTAACGACACTTTATACAATATTGCTAAAGGCAGATACAATTTAGGTAAAATTGCCCAAAATGATCTTTATCAGTTAGAATTAAATCTTTTGAACTCTAAATCAGCATTAAACCGGGCAAAATTAGAATTACAAACAAAAGAATTTAACTTAATATCGTTTTTAGGCTTAAGTAACAAAAAAAAGATCTATCTAATTATACCACAAGAAGTTCCTAAACTAAAAATTGATATTCCAAAAGCATTAAGTGAAGCAAACAAGAATAATCCGGAAATAGTTAGAATGACAAGACATCTTATTGAAGCTGATAGTGATGTGGCCAGAGCAAAAGCAGAAAATAGGTTTAATGCAAATATTATTGCCAATTATGGTTTAACTCAGAGTGCAAATACTTTGTCTGATTCATATCGAGACCCACTTAACAGCCAGCAATTTAGTTTTGGTATTCAAGTTCCAATAATTGACTGGGGCGAGGGAAAAGGAAGGTACAAAATGGCTCAATCTAATATGGAGGTTGTAAAAAGCAGTATTGCTCAACAAACCATTGATTTTGAGCAAAATGTGTTTCTTGAGGTAATGCAGTTTAATATGCAGGATGAGCAGGTAATGATTCAGGCAAAAGCAGATACGGTTGCCCAACGAAATTACAATGTATCAAAAAATCGTTTTTATATTGGTAAAATTTCAGTAACTGATTTAAATATAACAATAAAAGAAAAGGACAGCGCAAAGCGAAATTACATTTTTTCATTACGAAGATATTGGAGTTATTACTATAATATCAGGCAATTAACACTTTATGATTTTGAAAACAGTTTGGAACTCACAGAAAATTTTGACCAACTAATTGATAGAAAAGTGTATCCTGAGCCTTAAAAAAGCACACTATTGGATTTATTTAAAAAAAGTTTAATCCCAATATAAGATCTCGAGTAAAAAAAGGATAATTACCAAGCCTTTTATCCTAAGCTTTTCAATAAACTAATGTTAAGTCAAGTAAAAAAGTTTGGGTAAGCAAAACTTATGTGAACCCGTTAGACTGGATCAGTCAGATAGTTAAAATTGTATCTAAAACACCACGTTTAACTTGACACGAACTCTCAAAACCGAAGAGCTGTAAAAATAAGCTCTTGTTAAAATCTTTTTTTTTTTGTAATTTGCTATCAGGATTCTTATTCAAGAACTTACTAAATAAAATAATTATGAAAACAGAAAAAAAGATTGGAACTTTTGCAACCATTAATAAACTTGAAACATTATCATGTTTTGAAAGTCCTTTAGATCATGGCATTTTCATACTTGAAAATGAACCTTTCCCCGGTTATTACATTAGGTTAAATACACCACAAGAACCTTATATGCAAAAAGATAAATCTTTATTTTTAGTTATTGATCGATCACAAATTTTTCAAATTGATGCGATAATAAGGGTTACATACAAAGTAATTAAAAAACTAAAAGTTGATTTTGACCCCTGTCCGGCCATTATTCAAATTCAAAAAAATCTGCATTATGCCATTCGTATTAAATATACAGATCTAAAATTAGTTGAGGATATAATAAATGAATACAAAAGTGAAGGAATTAAGTTTTCGAAGAAAAAGAAAATAAAGCAATATGAAACACGGATTTTGTTAAAAAAGTTTATTGGAATGGAATACCTTGATCAGGGTATATATATTGATGAAGTAAATAAGAATATTGCCTATATACAAATGACCCGCTTTGCCAGATGGGATGATTTTGTTGAGTTAACCGAAAAATTGAAAAATAATCATCAATTAAAAATGTTTGATGCTGCAAAATGCTCTATATTAGGCAAAAGAGACTCTCTTGAATTTATTAGAGTATTTGCAACAGGTGGTTATGGTTTGGATAATTTGAAACTGCTAAGGGAAAAGTACCATACAATTTATGATAGTTATTATAAATAGAGCTTGTCTAGAAAGTCCGACTTCTGCGTTGTTGCTCAAAATCTAAATCCTCAAATACA
>JAOZNO010000741.1 GCA_029933755.1 Bacteroidales bacterium
TAACGATACATTTAGGGGTCTATGTGGGTAATTAATTTATGTGTGGTGCCTTAACTCATTTTCAATTTCCTGCAAAAGAGCTTTTCGATATCTTTGATTTCCTTTGTCAGTATCAACAATTGATTTTAAAATTTCTTTTTTACTTTTAGGATAATACTTCTGTAATTCGATTCCCCATTGGGTATAGGTAACATCTTTTGTATATTTCTTAATATCAGTAGACGATATTCCATTATGATTTGCATTTGATTTTGTCTCATTGCTATCGCTAATCTTTTTATTTCCAATATTATACTTTTTGTGTGTTCTATCATCATCTTTAAAACCAAGACAATTATCGGTCAACCAATAAATACTGCGCCGACTAACACTTCTTAATGACCTGACATCCACAATATTAGAATCACTAAAATTCATAATTTTAATATTGTACATTGCCGAGTCTGATTCATAAATATAGGCCAAATAATCACCTTTTGGTGAAAAGATAGGATTGAAACCCTTATCTCTGAATTTTACATTCTCACCATTCATATCCATCATATAAATTTTCGATTCTCCTGATGAATAATTAGTATAAATAATTCTTTGCCCATCAGCTGAAAATAGTGGTACTTCTACAGTTTTAGAAATTTCCTTAATACGCTTATTATCTATGCTATACAAATACAAACCTTTGTATTTTTCATAAACTATATTTTCAGAAGCAACATAATAAGATTTGTATCTACCTGATGGTGAAATATTAAAAAACAGTTGATTTTTATCATCAAAATACATCCTTGTATACCAGGCTGACTGATTTCCTTGTAATCCTTCATAAGAATACACAATACTTAACTCACCTGACTGAATATCAAATAAATACACAAAAACTCCCTCGTATAAAACCTTGGATTGTCCTCCATCAGGAAAAGCCGCCAAGCCTTTTGCAGGTCGATAGATTCTATAGAATTTAAAGAATGAGAATTGTGTTTTATCTTTATTGTAAACACCTTCTTTATACTCATCGATTAGAGTAATATAATCTTTATGCGAACAACTGCTAAGAAAAATCATTAGTATAATAATAAGTTTTTTCATTTAAGTAAAATTTAGATCTGTTTAAGAAATTTATTTTAATTCTATAAAGTTACCACATCTATTAATTAAAATGGAACAAGTATGTTAAAAATTGTTTATAATTGATTATCAGAGAAATATATCATTCAAACATTTAACTATATGACTATTGACAGCACTCCGAAAAGCCGCTTAGCGGGTAATCCTATTAAAAGTGAAAGGCTTTAGTTTAGATATTCTGGGATATTTTTAATATCCGTATTGCTTATGTCTGGCAAGTAATTAGTATACTGGTCATTAGTAATTGATAATAATTAACGTCTATTTTTAATTGCCAATTGTCTGCCTGGGATATTAGATGTACTTAGATATATATTTAGATATTCGACAATACATTTCAATTATTTTTTTACTTTTGCTACAAATTTAAATACCATAGCAAAGTAGCATATAATGACTTTTTCAAAAACTACAGAATATATTATTAGAATACTAACTTTCATGGTGATTAGTGAAAAGGAATTATTGTCTGCCAGATATTTACATGAGAAACTTGATATTCCCTATAAATACCTCACGAATTTGTTACATCGTTTAGGTGAACATAAATATTTGCTATCTATACAAGGGAAATATGGTGGTTATAAATTTTTAAAAAAGCCTGAAGACATTTCAATATATGACATTGTGGTACAGTTTGATGGAGAATCTACATTTACAGATTGTATTCTAGGCTTAAATAAATGTAGTGATGATCATCCATGTGTAATGCACATTGAGTGGAACAAAATAAAACAACAATCCATTGATTTATTAGTACACACAACACTTAAAGACTTAAAAGCAAACAAGGATATGAGAATTACAAACCTTGGTTTTAATCAAAATTAAATAAAACCTTTTTTTATATACAAATACCATGTCTATAGAGTATTTGAATTGCAATTATTTTTAACCTTAATTATTTTAACCCTAATTATTTTATCTATGAAAGAATCATTATTAGACAAGTTTATGAGCAAAAAAGGTCTCTATACGGCTTTTTGGATCATAGCTATTTTTATGGTTACCGCCTTAATTTATTTTACGGCTAACCTGCAAAAGGAGGTACCACCTATTGCAAAAGAAGTAAAATCGGTATCTGGTGAAGTACTCTATACCTACGATGATGTTACAACAGGTAAAGGCTACTTCCAACAGTTTGACCTTATGGACTGGGGTTCGATGTTAGGTATGGGTGCATATATGGGCCCTGATTTTTCAACTGAATTTTTTCATCATAGGGCAGTATATCTATATGAATACTACGCTAAAGAAATGTATTCTATATCAGAAAAAGACTTAACAGAAATTGAAAGGGGCTCCGTAAAAGTACGGGTTAAGCAAGACTTCCACGACCAGACAAAACTTATGGAAGAAGGCGTAACTTATACCGATGCATCTGCCGAAGCCTACAAAGCAAATGTTATCCATTTAACAAAAATGCTTGTTGAAGGCGATCCGGAAAGGGCATTCCCAGGGGGCACAATACGTAAAGAAGAAGCTATTAAAATCGCAGCTTTTGTCGACTGGTCCCAAATGGTTGCCTCATCTATCAGACCGGGTACCGAAGGAACTAACTCAGAAAGAACCTGGTCTAACAACTGGCCACCAGAACCTTTGGTTGATCAGGATACTTCGTTTAACAATCATATTGT
>JAOZNO010000742.1 GCA_029933755.1 Bacteroidales bacterium
TGTCAATGGACGGTTTTTCTCCTCCAAAAATTTTTTAGCACCCATTTTTTGTACTTTTTTAAACTTTGCAATTACAGCCTCTAATTTGCTTTCAAGTTCTATTTCATAAGCATAACCAGTTCTTCTGTCCAAACTTAGCTCCTCAAACGAGTTAACCCGAATACGACCATTATCATAATAAAGTGGTTTATTTGTGCCAATTTCCACAAAGCGGGGCCATTTCCCATTAGGAAGCCGGGTATCTTTTATCCAGCGTAATGCATCGGGAATTAGTTTGAGGTGCTTTGTTTTTTCAGTGTACAAATATAAATCGATAAGGGTAATTATATTATTAAGAGTAACCATGGGAGACAAAGAAGCTGGTTCAAAATCACGTGCCCAGGCTGGTTGTAAATATGCGTTATATTGTTGAGCCCATCCTGTTTGCGGAGGTGCTTGTTGCGAAATAAATAGAAACCAACCCGCATTCTGAATACTTTTCAGGTAGATTTCCTTACCATAATATTTATGTGCATCAATCATAAGTTCGATACAATCATTAATACCACCATCATTATATGTGGCAAAATCGTTCGTGTTTCCCTCTTTGGGATATCGGTGTGGCCAGGCGCCATTATCAAATTGGGCGGTTAACATCATAACCAATGCCTTTTCAACAGCCACAGACAGCAAATCATATTCAATCACTTGGTCAAGAGCCATTAAAAATTGGATAGCACTCTGAGTTTGATTGTCATCAAAACTGACAATATTATCTTTTGGTTTATTAAAATGCACCTGATGATTCCATCCCCCGAGATCGTTTTGTCCAATAATTAGGGAGCGAGCAGCATCTTTTGCAGCCTTAAGATATTTTTGATTTTTCGTGATTTTATATGCACGCAAAAAAGAGGTACCCACAGTTGGTGTTCCCGGAGGTTGTATTTCTATTGTATGTTCATCACTGAGGCCATCATCGTGCCATCTTTCATTTAAATTAAGTGTATAAGCATAAACATATCCACCATAAATATTTATTGAATGAAAATATTCAATCCCTTTTTCAAGGGTGATTTGAACATCAGAAATCAATTCTTTATTGTTATTTTCCTGTGCATTAAGCGAAGTCAGAAAACTGAAATAAATCAAGATATAAAAAGTAATAAAATAGTTCATTTTTCTTTTTTTAATATTTACCTAATAAATTTATGAATTAATCAGGCTAAAACGTTTACCCTTATTTTACAAACCGCGTTGTTTGATATTATGCCTTTCGATAACTTCTCCAAAAAATTTTATCATTAAAGCGGAACTGGGATATCAATAAGTGTCCAGTTATTAGTTATTGCCAATAGCTGTAATGGTATAGCACCTTTCCAACCTTTAAGAACACCTCTCCATTTACCATCATTATCTTTCCAAAGTGCAATATCAGCTCGTTTATTCAATTTAATTTTAAAATCTCCAACTCTGAAATAATTTAATCCACCAGCTGCCATTGCTTCTATGCGTCCTTTATCATCAAGCCGAACAGCAGCCACTCCTATTGCATCAAAAGTTACTTCGTAATCATTGATTGTAATTTTGGACTGAATAGGATCGCCAGTAACATTATTCGTTCCTGCTATCTGAATAATTGTACCATCAATAAGACGGCAAAACCCAGTAGTTGGAGGAGAACAGGAAATGTGCCCAAAGCCTTCTAATTGAGAAGTTGCTGGTGTTTGGGGCAGAATCTTCCGTGTCTGCAAAACATTAACAATTTCCGAAACAATAGATTTTGCGTTTGTTAATTCTATCATGCTTTTAGGAAGTACTGTATTTTCATTTATTGCTTTACCTTCAAAATCCTTAGTCCAGTTACCAACTTTAAATAAGCTGGTAGAATCTTTTTGCGCTTTATTAAAAAACTCAGCAGTTGAAGATTTTTCAAATTCAGGATGATAGAGAACAACTGCTTCGTATCGCTGTGCTCCATAACAAATCCAACCATCTTTATCTATATACAAACTTTTATTTTCGATCTCACTACTTGGAATCAAATCTGCAGGAAACCCTTCTTGCCATAAATTATTAACAATTTCCATCCCAACATCATTATATGCAGGACCAGCCCAATTCATTGTGCATGCATGTCCAAAAATTACTGCAACAGGGCTATATAGAGGACTTTGGCTAATGTAATTTAACAAATGAACCCGGCTTTCTGCCAGCATAAGATTTCCACGTAAAAGTTCTGTCCCAGCCTCTTCAAAATTTTCTGATGGATAAAGTCGATGATAATTAATCCTGCCACCTGCAAGAGCATAACTCCACAGTGAGCGTACATAGTCAGCTTTTTCTTTTGAGTAATACATATTGTACCAAACCGAACTATTCCACTTTTTAGAAAGTGCAGTACGTACCGCAAAGGGAGTCAATTCATCGGTTTGAGCCCAGTCTCTTTTAACAACCCACCAATCGAGACCATTTTTCTTATACTCATGCAAATCTGGATATGGCCACCATGTTGGATGTGTCGCCACAATAGCATCAGCTCCAAAAGTCTCTTTTACGGTATTGTAGAAATCATTTTCCAGTTCACCATTGCGTTTCCAAGACATTTCCATGAAATGATTTATTGCCATTTGACGTTGCTCTTCCTCACCCTTAATGCCTGCATGCATTAGCAAACAATCTGCTAAGAGATCACGTCCCTTCGTTCTTTCGTTGTAAGCCTTTGCTCGATATTTTGAATACCAGAATTGATTCTTTTCAGGATTCCCATCAAAACTGGGAG
>JAOZNO010000743.1 GCA_029933755.1 Bacteroidales bacterium
TGAAAATGAACTATCACCTAGACTGAATTTATTCGCATCAAATGCTTTTTGAATTAGGAAATCAGGTTCGGCAAAAACATGTTTTGTTAAAAGGTATGCACTAAATAACAGACCACCAATCATAATAACTGATTGCATAACATCTGTCCAGATAACAGCTTCCATACCTCCCATTAATGTATAAATAATAGTTACTACCCCAATGATTACAATTAAGGTGCGAATGTCCATATCAATAAAAGAAGTCAGTAAAAGTGACGACAAATAAAGAATAACGGCAGTACGACCTATCATAAAGAGCACAAAAGAAAATGAGGCATAAATACGTGCCCATGCACCAATTCTTTCTTCAAGATAATTGTACACTGAAATAATTTTCTTTTTTCGATAGTGAGGGATTACATATTTTGTAACAAACCATGCCACAGGGAGTGTTGTTAATGCAAAAATTAGGGGATGCCAGTTTGAATCAAACGCTTTACCCGGAACAGCAATATATGATATACTACTCGTATATGCACTCATTACAGCAATACCTGCTGCCCATGCGGGAATACCCCTTCCGGCAACCATAAATTGCTCGGAGGTTTTACTCTTTCTTAAAAAATAAATTCCCATTCCTACAAGCACTATTGCATATAAGACAAGAATAGTGGTATCAAAAAATCCAAGTTGGTAGTTCATAATACGTTTACTTTATTAATTTATCAATATATTGTTCAATAAGTTGACGCTCTTGTCCTTCAAATTCGCGAAGAGGGTGAGCCATGTAGCCATTACAAATATTCATTACAGATAAGGAACACTTGGTGCCTTTTGTGATTTTCATGGGTGAATCCCCAACATTATATATTGTATCGTAAAGTTTAACAACTTCTTTTCTTAGCTTGGCAATTTCAGTTAAGTCTTTTTTGACAGCGGCTTCATATAAATTAACAAATAAACGAGGAAAAACATTCGCCCCACCGGCGATAGCACCATGTCCACCATACATAACCGCATCGGGTAAAAATAGTTCTGTACCTGCCATTATTGAAAACTCTGGTGAATCTCTAAATTCTTCGATTAGTTTATACAAATAAAACATATCTCCTGAACTATCTTTAACGCCTAATGCGCCTAATTCTTTTGCCTTTTTTACTGTTTCAATTGAAAGATGTAATTTAGTACAGCTTGGCATATTATATAATACGAAAGGTAATGGTAAAGCTGAACTCAGGTTTTCAAGATATGTCATCATTTCATTCTGAGAAATAGGCATATAATAAGGAGGTGCAACTACCACAGCATCTACACCAGCATTTTTAGCAAATTTGGCAATTTCAATAGAACCTGCAAATGATGTATCGGTTATTCCCACAAAAACAGGAACTCTTTTGTCAATAATTTTACAAGCTTTGGTAATTAGCTCTTTACGGAGTTCGTAACTAAGACTCGGTGCCTCACCATTAGTTCCAAGTAAAAATAAACCATGAACACCGCCATTAATTAAATGCTCAATCAGTTTTTTTAAACCTTTTGTATCTAGCTCATCATTATTTAAAAGAGGTGTAATTACTGGGGGGATAATTCCTTTTAACATCATATGTTTTTGTATTAATTATTCTGTTTATAGATTAAATCCAATTCTAGGATACAAAATAATAACAACTTTATATGAAATACTTCTGATAATTTATTAAACATACATGCTTTTTTAACCTATTTGTCATTAATATTTTATAGTTTTGTTTCAGAAAGTTAATATATTACCTATGGAATTTGTATTTGAAAAAATATTTGTACCTAATAAGCATTCATTTATTTCCCGAAAATTACCGATGGGTGATAGTTCGGAAAAAATACATTCGCACAAAAATTTTGAATTGAACATGGTTCTTTCAGGATCGGGTAGGAGGATTGTTGGTAATCATATTTCAAGTTATGAAGAGGGCGATTTAGTTCTTTTGGGTCCTAATATCCCACATAACTGGCAAGTTTTAGAAACTAAAAAAGACACACCTCCAACTTGTATTGTTACCCATTTCTATGAAAATATCATTAGTTCTGATTTTTTTAATATACCTGAGTTAGAAAATGTAAAGCAATTGCTTAAAAATGCCAACACAGGGATTCACTTTAAAGGAAAGTCGGTAAAAAAAATAGCATCTAAACTTGAAAGATTAGTAAAGCTTGAAGGATTAGATGCTTTTATTGAATTGTTGAAAATTTTTAACTTGTTATTACAAATTGAGGATTATGATAATTTGTCATTAACATCTTATTATACAGCAGCATTTGATAAAGATTTAGATCAGATCAATAAGGTTTATGAATATGTTTTTGAAAATATACAAGAAGGAATTGCATTAAAACATGCAGCTGAACTTGTTCATATGGCTCCCGGGTCATTTTGCAGGTATTTTAAGAAAAAAACAAAGCTGCCTTTTATGCAATATGTAAAAAATATTCGAATTGGTATAGCTGCTAAGATGTTAGCGGAAACAGATAAGCAAATCACCCAGATTTGTTATGAAAGCGGATATAATAATTTGGCAAACTTTAATCACTATTTTAAAAAAATAATGAATAAAACGCCAACAGAATACCGTAAGGACTTTAAATAGTATCTCTAAGAAAACGCCAATAATTGCGTTATGCTCATCTTGAAAACAGTTATTTACAAAAGTAAACGCCTTGATTTTCAAGATTTATTCACTATGGTTTGATTATTTTATGGTGTTCCCCGAAAAAAATCGGGGCAGGCTATGAACTCGTA
>JAOZNO010000064.1:0-5743 GCA_029933755.1 Bacteroidales bacterium
TGTTTTTTTGACTGCTTTTGCAATTTTCTCATTAGAAGTAGCTATACCCTTGTATGCCTGACAGTGAACACCGTCACAAAGATTAAATTCATCTTTTTTATGTTTATCCCAAGTTTTTAATGCATAAGTTCGGCAAATTATTGCTTGATTTTTATAGTATTCAGGTTCTGCATTTATTCCACTTTCAGCTTCAACCACACCGGCCAAATATTCCTGAAAAGGCGGCATATTAATTATTTTAAAATTATTATTTTTTAAATGAAATGATAAATTACCGGCATAAGCTCTTGTTTTAAATTTTGGTTCAATTAATTTAATATTGATGATATTAGTCCTCTTTTCTTTAGACATAAAAATACGTTTGAAAAAACCTGCTTTTTTGCCAGTAATAAAAATGTTCTTATGTAATCCGAAATCTTTTTTTGCATTGCTTGCACTAATTCCTAATTTGGTATGTTTTAATATTAACGAACGTCCATCCTTCAATGAATATAATCTTTTCTTGTCAGATTTCACAATGTATTTTCCGGATTTTACTTCTAAAAAAGCTTTTTTAATTGGTTTTGAATGAAATATTCCAATTTTAATATCTTGTCCGAAAACAAAATTTGCTATTAGTAATAGGAAGCTTAGTAGAATCGTTTTCATATAAATTAATTTCTTGCTTAAGTTATGATAAATCATGATAAATAATTTCTGCCGTTCGTCTTGAAGCACCTGAACTACCCATTTTTTCATTTAATTGTTTGTAATTTTCAAGCATTTTCTCTCGATACTCATTATCATATAAAATTTTTGAGAGTTCATTTTCGATCTTCTCAGGAAGTTTTTTCTGTAAAAGCTCTTGAACAATTGCTTTTTCCATAATAATATTCACTAGAGAAAAATATTTTATATAAATAAAAAATCTCCCTATTTCATAGGTTAAACGGTTCATTTTATAAACTACCGTCTGGGGAATATTAAATAATGCAGTTTCAAGTGTTGCAGTTCCTGAAGTTACAATGGCTGCATGTGCATTTTTTAATAAATCATAGGTCTGATTAAAAATTAGCTTTACAGGATAACCTTTTAAAAAAAAATCGTAATTTTCGGCATTAAAACTAGGCGCTCCTGCTAATACAAATTGAAAATCAGGAAATTTTTTTATCACATGTAACATTTCCGGTAAAATGTATTTAATTTCCTGCTTTCTGCTACCCGCCAAAATAGCCACTATTGGTTTTTCTGACAATTGATTACTCCTCCTGAAATCATCTTCAGTCATAAGACTTTCTTTCTTATGTACCAATTCATCAATTAACGGATTACCAACATATTCAACCTCATAGTCATAATTTTTATAGAATTTCTTTTCAAAAGGGAAAATTACAAACATTTTATCAATGTATTTTTTAATTTTCCATGCCCTGGATTTTTTCCAAGCCCAAATTTTTGGTGAGATATAGTAATAGGTTTTTATATTGTTTTCTTTTGCAAACTTTGCCATTCTAAGGTTAAAACCCGGATAATCTACTAGTATCAGTAAATCAGGTTTAAAGTCAAGCAAATCAGTTTTACAGAGTTTGAAATTTTGCTTTATTGCAGATAAATTCATTATCACTTCTAAAAAACCCATAAATGCCAGTTCTTTATAGTGTTTAACAATTTGGCCACCTTGTTGTTGCATTAAATCACCTCCCCAAACCCGGAAATCTGCATTTAAATCTAATTTATTCAGCTCATGCATTAAGTTTGAGGCATGTAAATCACCAGATGCCTCACCGGCAATAATGTAATATTTCATATCAGGGCTATGACTTTAAATTTTTGAGAAGAAATAATATAATGTCGTATTATGCAAGTTAATTTATGAAAATAGCTTTAGTCCTAAAACAATCAATACATAAATTAATGTAGCACCAATAACTCCTCTGGCCGATTTTAAGCGGTTTGTCCATATAAAAATAAAAAACAGAAGTAAATTTGGAACAACACACAGGCTTATCAATTCAGAAAACACACCAATATGAATGATTCCTTCAAAAAATATTTTTAAGCTTTCAGCATCTCGATATAGATAGAAACTAATAATTACAATAATTGGCACAAGCATGCCACTAATAAATCCAATTTGTTCGGTATTGTATTTAAGATTACTTTTTTGCATAACTCTTACAATAAATTACAAGCATTATTCTTGCGTTCTACATTAAAACTCCCATTTATTTAACTCATCCAAGACTGAATATGAAGTTAAATCAATTTCAATTGGTACAATTGAAACATAATCGTTTTTTAACGCCCACTCATCCGTATCAGTTGCCTCTAGTTCAAAATTTGAAAATGTGCCGGTTAGCCAGTAGTAATCTTTCTTGTTAGGACTTATTCTGTGATTAAATTCTTCAACCCATTTTCCGGAAGTTTGTCTACATATTTTTACACCTTTAATTTTTTCCGGTGCAATATCCGGAATGTTCACATTGAGACAAGTCCTTTTTGGAATACCATTTTGAATTACTTTATCAATAATTATTTCTGCGTAAACCATTGAAGCAGCAAAATCTGCATCATGATCATGATTGAGCAATGAAAACCCAACGGAAGGCACACCATTTAAACTACCTTCACGTGCTGCAGCAACTGTTCCAGAATAAATTGCACTTACCGATGAGTTAGAGCCATGGTTAATCCCCGAAATTATTAAATCAGGATGTCTGTCCAGAATTTTATGTAATGCTATTTTTACACTATCAACAGGTGTTCCACTGCAACTGTAAACTGTTAAGCCGGGTTCTGTTTTAATTTTATTTAAATAAATTGGGTCATTTAAACTAACAGAGTGTGACATTCCTGACTGACTTTTCTCTGGAGCCACAACAACTACTTCTCCAAATAATGTAGCAATTTTAATTAATTCATTTATGCCTTTAGCATGAACGCCATCATCATTTGTCACTAATATTAGTCTTTTGTTTTTTTCCATTATTCCCATATCTGTAATCTATTAGGCCGTAAAGATATAGAAAGAATGTTGAGTTCAAAAATTGTATTTTATAAGATAATTAGTTTTCTAATCCTCGTTATTAGATTTCTTCCATTTTTTAAAAATGCCTTTGTCCTTTTTATTTTCCTTTTTGAAATCTTTACTTTGGCCTTTAACCTCTTTTTGAGGGCGAAAAGTGTTTAGCATCCCATTTTGAAGCGATAACCATAAATAACTTATGAATTTCTTGTTATAGTCTCTTTTATATGCAATAAATCCTCGTGAAAAGTTAGGTGTGCCCTTTATATTATCAGTTTTAGCAACTGTATTTATTAGTGCATTTATAAATTTCATGCTTTTGCCAGGATCTTTATTGCTTTTTACATCAATTTTAAGGTTTTGATATGAAATGTCAACATAGCCAATTGCACTATCATTATCAGCTATAAATTCAAAATCAATATTTTTGATTTTGCCAGTTTTAATTCTTACCAGTAATGTCTTGTTTAGAAACTCACTTAAGACCGTAGCATCCATTTCAGCAAGTTTACCTTTTACTTTAAAGCTGTTACTGTTATTAAAAATGGGGATACTTATATGTACATCCAAATTCGCAACGCCCATAAATTTTGAATTAAAATAAATACCCATTATCGGTCTTTTTTCAAGAAACAGACTATCATTTGTGAAACTATATACATTTAAATACACTGAGTTAAATGTAATTTCACCGGGTTTAGTTTGAGGCACTTTATCACCAATTGACTGAACTTTAATATGACCATTTTTAACATTTATTGTATCAATCTTAAAATCTACTGGTATCTCCCTAATAAGCTGTGATAAAAGCTTTTTATATTTATATGCCGGATCTTTTAGCCTTTTATCTTTATAAGTAATAATGACTGGATCATTTAATGAAATTTTGTCAAAATAAAACTTTCTGGTATTTCTAATTGAATCGATATCAATACCTGAAATCTGCAAAAGCTTCGCCTTAATATTCAAATAAGCTTTTTCTTCAGTTATCATCTTATTGAATTCGGGAATCGTATATTTGGGAATCAATTTTACACTATCAATTTCCAATAGTTTTTCTTCTGAATTAAAACGGAAATGACCAGTTTCCATCATATAGTGCTCTGATATATTCGCTGAGATTTTATTGATAAACAGATTAATTCCCTCATAACCAACAGGAATAGTTTTCTCTATGAAAATACTGTCAAAGACTAAATTGTTAATTACCATGTTCATTGAATCAATTTTCAATAGCAAATTTTTCCTCAATACATTATTGAAATCAAAATCTACATTTTGAAAATTGAGTTTTTCTACACTTATTGATCTTAGTCTTTCAGTTAAAAGTGTAGTTAAATCAAATTTTTTCTTTATAGATTTTACCTCCGGGTTAAATGAAAAGTTTATTTTAGGATCAATAATGCGTATTTCTTCTATTTTTAGTCTTTTTGTTTGATAGAATTTTAGAAAGGAGAAGCCAATAACGGATAGGGTATTTAACTGGGCAGTTACAAGAGATCTTTGTGTTCCATTTTTTACACTATCATCCATTCCTTCTTTTGGGATAATTTCAACACCTGAAATCTCAAAGCTGCCATTCCAAACATGAAAATCTACATCTTTATAATTGAATTCATATATTCTATGATCAGAGGATTCGATTATTCTATTTAATTCTTCTTTAATGAATTTTTCCAGTAAACTGTCAATATTTATAAGTGCAATACCAATAAATACTATCAATATTGTAAATGCTGAAATAAGAATAATGTACGATTTTTTCATTCTTTAAATAGTTTTGTTTAATAGGTATAGATTAGCGTGTACAATGTACAAAAAAAACAGGATTATGCAATGATATGTAAATTTTGTACAGGGCAATCGGGTTTAAAAAAGCGAATGAAGTTTTGCAACGACCCATGGCACGGATAAGTTGAAAAATCTGTAAATACCATCAGAAAAGTACAGTTTTTTATTACAAACAGCCGTGCCACGGCCTGCCCCGCTAAACCGGGGGTGTTTTAAGTCAAACTTTATAATGATTGTAACCAAAAAAGTTTAAACCCGATTGCCCTGAAATTTTGTGGTAGTATCTGGTATTAATGCGGAATAATTCTATGAGGAATGTTATTTCTCAGAATTTAGATATTTGCCTGCTAAACGAATAATATGACTATTAAAAATTAGAAATAATCCTAAGCCTGTAAAAATACCGATTGTATTTGCGATAAAATCTTTGATATTGAATGATCTATAGGATATAATCAGTTGAACTGCTTCTGTTAAAAAGCTAAATGTTATGAGTAAGGTAATATGAAGAACTAAAACAAGAAATCGTTTAGTAAACAAACTGTTAAATTGCCACAGAATATACAATATAGTTAATCCTAAATAGGCAAATAAATGGAAAAAATAATCAAGTCTGAATTTAAAACCCTCTATACCAATCCTATGGCTAGTTGACCATGGAGCAATGGCAAGAAGTACTAAAATTAGGATGTAAGTCCAAAAAAAATAAGCTCTGTGTTTTTTATTCATACGTGTTTGCAATAATTAAAAAAGTTTGTATTTATCTTAATAAGAAAGTATTAATCAATTAGGTAACATTCATTTTGTCCACTTTTTGTCCGCCGTATAGTTTTGTTTAGTACTATTAAAAATCATATATTTGTGCCCGTTATTTTTTCTCACGGAGTTTGGTGTAAAGAGTATAAAAATTGGTAGTTTTTTTAAAAAAAAATCTACCAAAATTCCCAT
>JAOZNO010000064.1:5753-10661 GCA_029933755.1 Bacteroidales bacterium
AAAGAGTATGAAAACTGGGAGTTTAAAAAAATAGTTTCTGCCAAAATCCCCAAAAGTATACTGATTTCCAATGATTTTTATTAGGGTGTAAAGTTACTAAAAGTTTGACACTATTACTCTTAAAACCTCAATCTACAAAAAAATAATCTGTAAATAAAGCTTGTTTCATTAGTTTCAAACATTAATTTTAGTATATTATCATCTTTTTATATATAATTTCTTACTTTTGCCCAAAAATAGTAAAACTAGTAAACTATGAAAACAAATAGTTTTGTAATAAAAAATATTTTCGTAATTCTAGTTTTTATGTTTTCTTTTTCGCAAATGTATAGCCAGGGAAAAAAAGAAACAAGGAAAGAACGAAAAGAAAGAGAAAAAAAAGAACAGGCAGCAAAATTTGAAGTGGCAAAGCAGTTAATTTTGGACAGTGCATTTGTTATTCCCGCAGATAGAATTACTCTTAAAAGTGGAGTGACTGGAATTGTACAAAGCAATATTAATTTTGTAAAAGTATATAAAAAACAAGGAGTCCTTCAAGTTTCACCCACCCATTCTTCAGAATTGGGTTTGAATGGGTTAGGTGGTTTTACGATTAAAGGTGATATCACTAATTATGAAGTTAAAGACAAAGGTGATAAGATCTATGTTCGAATTTATCTTAAAGACAATTTTGTAAATGCCATTATAAATATAAGCTTGTATGGTAGTGTCAGCGCTACGATAGATGTTTCCGGTATGTTTAAGGGTTCTGCTTTTACTATGTATGGAAACATTAATTTGTTAGGAAATGTGAATATTTTTGAGGGATCAAGTTTTTAGTCTGGTCAGGAAATAAATTATAAAGAAAAAAACATTTAATTTTACCCAACGAATTATACTGAGAACAGAACTTAACACGTTATAATTTTTTTAGAATCAAATTTTAATACAAATAAAAACAATTAAGAATGAAACATTTAAATTTAATTTTAGTAGCCTTAAGTATTTCGCTACTATTTTCTTGTTATCCTTACGATGACACTTATGTCAATGAGCTGGACTTAACAATGACTCTTTACGATCAGGAAGCCGAATTCTCTAATTACGGAAAAACTTTTGCAATTAGAGATTCTGTTATTTTAATTAGTAATTACCTTACAGATGCAAAAATAGAAAGTTTTTATTCTGGTGGAACTTCTGCTAAATTAAGAAATCAGGTGCGTGATAAATTTGTAGAAATGGGTTATGAATATATCCCTAATGATGATTCGAGAGTTCCGGATTTTTATTTAAATAATATTGCTATGAAGATTGAATCTACCACTTATTATTATCCTGGTTGGTGGTATGGTTACCCTGGATATTACCCATGGTATCCTTATTGGAAGAAAAAGAATGGCTCTTCTAGTTCTTATTATTATTATCCTGGATACCCGGGTTATGGTGGAGGTTATTCATATAACACCTATTATGGAACTTTGTACACGGAAATGATTGATATGCAATCTCTTATAGACGCAGATGAAAATACACCAATAAATATTTTATGGCAGGTGTTTTTAAATGGTGTAGTTTCAGAGAATCTTTCATATGATCCAACAACTGTTAATAGGGGGTATGATGAGGCATTTGATCAATCACCATACTTAAACGAATAAAACTAATACAAATGTTAAAAAATATATACATGAAGAAAATATTATTTATTTTAATTATAGGCTTTGCATTTATTTATAGTGCAAATGCTCAAAGTGATGGATATGTGGTAAATGCTAATAAAAATAGTTATTCAGCAAATTATCCTGCAACAATTTGGAGTTTCGATTACAGTATGGGTTTTGCTGTAGGTGATTTTAGAGACTTTATTGATGAAACAAGTTTTAGAGGTTTCTATATGGACGGTAGAGGTTTGATAAGTGAAAAAATCAGTATTGGTGGTGCATTTGGTTGGAATATCTATGATCAAGACTATGCCCGTGCAACTTATGATTTTGAAGGTGGTGCTATAACCGGTCAAAAATGGAACTACTTTTTACAAATGCCATTATTTATAAATGCTCATTACTATTTTATTCATCATGGAGCTGTGCAGCCACGTATTGGTTTGAGCACTGGCGGGTATTATACTGAGTATGAGGTTCAAATGGGAAGTTTCTCCCTTGTGGATAGGAGCTGGAGATTTGGGCTTACACCTGAAGTAGAGCTGTATTTTCCTTTTGGAATGTCTGGTTGGGGCTTAAATATAAGAGGCAGATATAATATTATCTTTTACGATAATAATAATATTGATGCGTTGCAAAATATTACACTTGATGTGGGCTTCTCATTAGCAATGTAATTATTACAAGCATAAAATAATCAATAAAAAATGAGCATTTCCTATTTGGAATTTGCTCATTTTTTTATAGGTTATCTGCCTAAGCTTTATTTCTAAAAGTTTTATAATTCTTCAATTAAGTTAAAAAGCTTATTGTAAGTTGTTTTACTAACTGGTTCAAGAGGAAGGCGAAGATAGTTAGGAGAAATATCCAAAATTTTCAGTGCTGCTTTTACACCTGCCGGATTACCTTCAATAAATAGTGTTTGTATTATTTCAAGCATTTTACTTTGTATATTCATTGCATCTTTAAACTGTCCTTTAAGTGCAAAATTGATAAGGTCTGAAAATTCTTTTGGAAATGCATTAGCAGTTACAGAAATAACTCCATGTATTCCCATTGAAATAAGGGGTAAAGTAAGTAAATCATCACCTGAAATTACCATAAAGTCATCAGGCTTATTTTTTAAAATGTGCATGACATGCTCTAAATCACCCGATGCTTCTTTTACTGCAACAATATTTTTAAAATCATTTGCTAATTTTACAGTTGTTTCAGCTGATATATTAATGGAAGTACGGCCAGGAATATTGTACAATATTACAGGAAGTGAGCTCGCCGTGGCAATAGCTTTATAATGATTGTAGAGGCCTTTTTGGGTAGGTTTTGTGTAGTATGGAGCTACTGATAGAATCGCATCAATACCATTAAAATTATAATGTTTAATACTGCTAATAAGCTCGCTGGTATTATTCCCTCCAAAACCTGCAACAATAGGCACTCTCTTATCAACCGTATCAATAGCAAAGTTAAGAATGGCTTTTTTCTCATCTCTATTAAGTGTAGATACTTCTCCGGTGGTGCCAAGAACAACCAGGTAATCTACTCCGTTATTTAATACATGGCTTATAAGTTTTTCTAAAGATAGAAAATCAATACTTGAATCTTTACGAAATGGCGTAATTATAGCCACACCAGTGCCCTTGAGCTTGTTTTGGATAGTCATTTATAAAACAGTTATGATTGTTAATAAGTAATGCAATTTATGGAATAATACTAAATTACCAAAGTCGGAAAGGCCTATTTTGTTTCAATAGTCTCAAGATAATGTTTTATCTGTTCAATAAAAAGTCCCAAATCATCAGCCCGACTTAAATTTAAAACAAAATCAGCATATTGTGCTTTTGCTGAATTATTGCAGATCTTAAATTTTGCTTTTGATAGAGCAAAAATATATTCGACAGGGTATATTTTCGACAAACTTATATCTATAAGTATATCAAACGGACGCTCAATAAATTCATCAATTCCATCATCAATAGGCTTACCATACCAGTTTTGTTTGTCAAGCCCAAAATAATCAACACCTTTTTTGTATGGAAAATAGCCAATTAGATCACTTTTATATACAAATGCCAGACCGTTAACTTTAATCCCACGCTCTTCAACATAATTCATAAACTCTTTTGCAGCTGTATAGTTTTCTTTATTTTCAGCATCAAAAATAAAACCTATGGTTGATGATGAATTAAAATTATTATATATAACTGGTCTCTTCCTTGATTTTAGATTCCTTTCTAAAACAATACTTCCAACTTTACCCTTAATCTTATTGATAATATTCACTTAAATATAATGTGTTAACAATGTTACTAAATTTGTACCTTATATTAATTTTTGACTACTTGTAACTTTTTATCTCAAACGCTGACATTAAGGACAGCATCTAATCGCTATTGCTAAGAACAATAAGCTTGTGAATAAATGTCTTTGTTAAGAAAAAACATTAAGAGTTTCATCTATTTCCTAACATCAATACTTCCTACCTCTTATAAAGAATATATGTTTTAAAAAAGTACTTTAAGGCCATACAATTATACAAAAAAATATCCTAATCAATAAGAAGAATTAGCTCCATGTTTATCTTTAAAATGATATATTAGGTTAAATGAAATGGTTATAATATTCAGTAGCCTTATAAACATTAACCTTTAAGGTTATTTCGTAGGAATTTGATTTTTGACCAATGTCGTGTTTTACCTGAAAATATTTTTGGTGCTTACTTTAAAAAACAAATTGTTAAAGTACTTTTACAACATTTGTATTGATTATTTTCATTCAAACTTACATGATACTCTTAAATTATTATGATTCTGTTGTTGAATGAAATATTAATAATGGAATTTGACTTTGATAAATCATTTTTTCCAGATTATTAGGATATAGAAGTTTGTAAAAAATATTTCGTTTCGGTGAGCTAAATGAAATAATGTCGATACCCATTTTGTCTATATATTCCTGTATCCCGTTTAGTAAATTATTATTTTTAATTATGTGGCACTTTATATTTTCTTCATATGTTTTGTTTAAATACGATTCTAATTTGAATAATTGCATCTCTTTCCACGGATTTTTTTCATCCGTTTCAATATGAACACATTCTAACTTAACAGAAAAAGGTTTGAGTAAGTCAATAAGACTATTGAAAGATGTGAAATCAGAATCCTGAAAATCAGTTGCATACAATACAGATAATTTGTCAATACCTTTGAATTTCCAATTTTCAGGAATTGCCAAAATAGGAACTTTTGTGTTTTCAATTACTTTTAGT
>JAOZNO010000744.1 GCA_029933755.1 Bacteroidales bacterium
GTTCTTTTACAAATCAAAATAAGTCGCAAATAGTGAACTATTTAAGAGTTTTTTTGAAGTAGTAAAAGGGCAAATAATAACGGCAAAAGTAGTAGTTATTTGTTTACAGCTCCTAAATAGCAGTACAAATCTAATAAAACTGATTAGGAATTCAAAAACACTTATTTTACAATGACAATTTCACAATACTTTGTCAAATTTAAATTCTAATTGTTCAAAACAACCTGATGATCGCTGGTTTTAAAATTTATTTTCACTTTATCAAAACCTAGCAGGTGAAAAAAGTTCACTAATGTGCTTGATGCTGAGCTTTTTGCATTTCTCAACAAACCTTTTTCAATTGCATTCTGCTCAAGTCTTAGTTTACATTTATGCTTAACAGAGTTAATTTCAACATCCGTAAAGTTTTCTGAGCTTAGCATACTCCCTGTTTTAGCAATAAACAATTCAAACCCTTTAATCTTTTTTTTCTCTGTATATATGAACCATGGATTAATGTCTACATCCAGAATTTCAGGTTCGGGTATAAGAATATGGATATATAAGGAATCAGAATCATCAATAAAAATTTCCTCGTCAGTCAAGCCTTTCAAATTTACCCCTGCTTTAACCCATCCACGGCCAATGTACACAAGATTCCTAGTTTTTCTTTCTTTTCTAAAATCAATTTTTTTTCCTCTAAAGGCTTTTTCATCTTTATTAAAATTATCTTTTCGCTTCACAAAAGCCTTTTTCTCTTCAATTGTTTTATCTTTCAAATCGCTTAATCTCCTTTCCAGCTTTTTTCTTTCACTTTTTGAACCAGATGAACTTATTTCTTTCTTCAATTCAAGCTCTTTACTCCTATAATCTTCAAGTTTCAGATAATATTCAGTAAGGAACAACTCGTAACTTTCAGATTTATTCTTAAAAAACAATTCATCAGCTCTAAATTCCCGGGCATCCTTCCTGTATCTTTCTAAACCAGGATAGTTCTCATATAATGCAGTAGGATTAAAATTTAGTGAGTCTTTAAACTCCACTAACATCTCGTTATAAACCTCGTTTAAATCTGCATAAACCTCTCCATAAAACTCAGAAGTGGTTAATTCACCTATTTCCCTAACTTCTTTAACAACAATAGGAGTTTCATCAATTAATAAGCGCTGTTTTTTAAACACATTCAAGCTACGAGGTAACAAATTTAATCCTGCTATTAAAATATATACAATTATAAGCAGAAATATAAACCAATATTTTTTTATAAAATTAGCAATTGTCAAGAAAATCATAGTTTTACTTTTTTTTATTTAGAAATTCTTCTAGTTCTTTTAATAATTTTTCATCTGGTGTTGATAAACTTTCCTGCTCTTTAAAATCAATATAAATCTCGTCAAAACCTGACAAGCTTAATATTTTTGTCAACAATAACCGAGTATTCTTTTGAGCAGTATTTACGATTCCCAAATCATCAATATTTTGCCTGATATCAGATTCGCCCTGCCTATACAGGTCATCTTTAGTGGCAACATCTATTGAATTCCATTTAAATATTGCAGCCTCATCAGAGTATTTTTCAATCACCTTAAACCCCTCAGATGGATATGAGAAATTAAGGATCTCAACCGGCGGTAACAAAAGGCTTATTTTAACACCATCAATTTTAATATCTTCATCTTTTAATTTATCCAAATCAATTCCTGCTTTTATTGTCGCTTCTGTTTCCGCAAAAAAGTAAGCATCTTTAGCAAACCAGTTATTGTCTTTTGACGAAATAACTTTTGTAACAATGTATTCGACAGTTGATAGCTTTGCTGAATTTTTCAACTTGCTAATTACCATTGCCCTATCGGGCTCTGACCGATTGCATGAAACGACTGCAAGTATAAACAATAGCAGAATAGATTTATTTATTTTTCTAAAATTAATGAGCATAATTTTATGATTAAAGTAATGTTTATTTGGAATTTATTAAACAAATGTAGTAAAAATGTACAATATTTAAAATTCCAAAAGATTTAATTTGTATTTTCGTCCTTAACTGACTAAACAAACTAGCTATGAGTAATGAAAAAATGACTTTAATTATTGTTGCGACAATTGTTATCGGTCACATATTATTTGGTATTATTTGGTTAATTTATAAAATCAATAAAAAAGATAATTAGTATTTGCAAAAAAGTGCCAATTTCTTCGTTATACTCGTTATAAAAATGCTTACTTCGACATGCTCAGTACAATGCATTTACGAATAGTAAACTGTGCTTTTCATAACTTCACAAGCCTTAAACTTGACACTTTCTTATCAAACACTTTGAACTTATGTAAAATAAAATAGCATGAGAAAATTAGGAATTATTTTTTCGGGAATTGTAAGTGTACTTGTGACGTATTACTTTTTCCCAGGAAAACCATTGAATGAGAACAAAATAATTGATAAAATATTGGTTTTAAAAAGTAAAAGGCAGCTTCAGGTTTTTAATAAAGGTAAACTCATTAAAACCTATAAAATATCTTTGGGAAGAGAACCTGTTGGTGCCAAACAGTTTGAAGGTGACGACAAAACACCCGAAGGACAATACATAATTAATGATAAAAACCCCAACAGTGGCTATCATTTAAATTTAGGCATTTCATACCCTTCAGCCTCTGATATTCAATTTGCCAAAAGCAAAGGAAAATCACCGGGAGGTTTAATAAAAATTCACGGCTTAAAAAATGGGAGGGGTTTTATTGGTAAATTTCATCGTTTTTTTGATTGGACACATGGCTGCA
>JAOZNO010000745.1 GCA_029933755.1 Bacteroidales bacterium
CAAGCTATGCGGTTTCCATCAATTAGCCTCACGGGTTTATTAGGAATTGGAAGTGATGACTTAAGTACACTTGTATCACCGGAAGCTATTATCTGGTCAGCCGGAGGACAATTATTAGGGCCCATTTTTAATTTCAATAAAAATAAACGGAGAGTAGATATTGAACGACACCGTACCGAGCAAATGCTTTTAAGCTATGAACAAACTGTTTTAATTGCATTTAAAGAAGTAGAAGATGCTTTGGTTGAAATAAGAACTTACAAAAAAGAATTGGAAGCAAGACAAAGGCAGGTTACTGCTGCCACCAATGCTGCTATGTTGTCAAAAGCACGTTATGATAAAGGTGTTACAAGTTATTTGGAAGTCTTAGAATCTAATCGACAAATGTTTGATGCTGAATTAATTATAGCACAAACATTAGATGAATACCTATTTGCTTATGTAAAACTTTACAAAGCTTTAGGTGGTGGGTGGTAGTTCGGTTGATCATAGTATTTTTACAAATACGGATATTATTTCTTGTTATATGGCAATGTAAACTTGAAAAAAGAACCATTTCCATACTTAGAATCCAGCCATATTTCTCCTCCTAACATTTCCGTTAAGCTTTTAGATATAGCAAGTCCAAGACCTGTTCCCTGATACAGTTTGGAATTCTTATCTTCAATTTTTCTAAAACGGTCAAATATTTTCTCTTGCATATCCTTAGAGATTCCAATTCCAGTATCTTTAACATAAAATTCAATTTTTTGGTCATCTCTAATATTGAAACCAAAATTAACAAATCCCGAATCAGTAAATTTAAATGCATTATTTAATAAGTTATCCATTATTTGCCTAAACCTAGCCTGATCAGTATAAATACTAATTTGATCATTACTCCCCTCATTATCATACATTAACTTAATATTCATTTTTTTTTGACTCGAGAATCTTGATAAAAAATCAAGCATAGCCTCTTTCAATTCAAACTCCACTTTGTGAAGATTTACCTTTTCTACTTCAATTTTTGATAAATCAAGAATATCATCAATCAAATTCAATAGTTTACTACTACTTTTTTGGATTATTCCAAGGTACTTATCTCTTTCATTATCACTTATGTCTGGTAATGCAATAAGATCAGAAAACCCTATAATAGCATTCATAGGCGTTCTAATCTCATGGGATACATTTGTCAAAAAGGCTGATTTTAACTTATCACTCTCTTCTGCTTTTTCTTTTGCCTTTACAAGCTCCTTTGTCCTTTTATTTACTAGTTCCATCAGATGTTCTTCATGCAAGATAAGCTCTTCTGATTGTATTTTTAATTCCTCATTTTGTTCAGAGATTTGATATTTTTGAAATATAATCTTTTCATTTTTTTTCTTAAGAACTACGTTGTTGGCCTGTTTTATCCGAATGAGTTTCCACATAATGGAAAGTATTAAAATTACTGAAATCAAGCTAATTCCAAGAGCCAAAACCACGAGGCTATTTATTTTCTTTTTTCTCCGAAGAGATATATTCTCTTTTTCGGTTTTTTCGGTTTCGTACTGTATTTGAAGTTCTGATATTTGTTTTTCCTTTTCCCGGGTAAAAATACTATCCTTCAATTGCGTATATTTAGTATAATGATCAAAAGCTGATTTATAGTTTTTCTTTATTGTATCTAATTCAGCTAATAATGAATATGCCTTCATTTCCATATTTGAAAAACCATATTTTTTTGCTGTATCCAACTGTTGTAAAAAGCAGGTTTCAGCCAATTGGTATTTTTTTGTTTTCACATATACACTTCCAATATTCTCTAATGCCGTAACTACACACAATTTATTATGATAATCTTCACAAGTATTCAAAAGGTAATTAAATGATTTCAATGCTTTTTCATAATTTTGATTATCATAATAGAGCATTCCAAGATTATGCTCAATTGAAGCCGCTTTTAGAATTTTATTTTCTGCGGTATAGATTCGTAATGCTTTTTGCCAATAATCCTCGACTCCCTGATATTGGTTTCCCTCAAAATGAATGTTTGCAATTATATTGTAGGCATCTGCTATACCAACATTATTCTCATGTTCGATACAAATAGTCAGGGATTTGTGTATATAAGTTAATGCTAAACTGTCTTTATCATTATCATTTAGAATTATGGCAATGCGTTTATATGTTTTAGCAACATCGGTGTATTCATTTTTCGTTTCATGAATTTTTAATTTCTTAAACAAATAATCTAAGCCAATAGAATAATTACTTAAAGCCCAATTTGCAGCTGCTAAGGCACTATAAGTTACGGGTAAATATTTTAAATAATCATTTTCTACTGATATTTTTAAGGCCTCTTCTGAGTATTCCAAACTTTTTTCCGGGTTATTGTTATAAAGCATCATTGCAAGTTTGTTAAGAATAATAATTTTAGACGTATCTTCTTTCAAAACTGACATTTCATGCATTAAGCTATCAGCAACACTTTGCTGCGAAAGCATTGCTATTGAGCATGCCATAAATAAGAATATGATTGTAAGAAATTTATTCATTTTACCACCTTAAGTAAACTAAAATAACTGATTTAAAATTACACTTTTATAAGATATAAAAAAACTTTTTTAAACTTGCATATTTAAGCTTCACCCCTTTTACTAATAAGCACAAGAAAAGAGAATCTATGATAACAAATAAAACGACAATCCTTTGCGCATTTTTCATGGTATCAAAATAATAGTAAAAGAATATCGCTCAAGTTTAGTTTGCCTGTCCGCCGTACTTT